>JAAYSY010000210.1 GCA_012518235.1 Bacteroidales bacterium | reverse complement strand
ATGATTACAAAATTAATATTACAAAGTTTATCTTATTCTAAGACTCCACCTTATATAAGGTGGAGTCTTAGAATAAGATAAACTTTGTAATATTAATTTTGTAATCATACATTTACTAATTTGACTCGTCGTATAAAATGTAGTTTTTCTACAAAGTAACGTTGTAATATTCAGTATATATAGATATGAGACTTCAAATATACTGAATTTTGCCACAAGGTTTGATATAAGTTACTTAAAGCAAAAAAGTTTGCATATCTAACAAACTTTTTTAGATTAGTTGTATATATGATTTATGTAAAATTTACAACACTTAAGTAGTTATACGTTAAACTGTTTTTAATTGTGTTAAAATACCTCCATCCATTTCACATACAGTATCACAAAGTAGCTTAATGTCCTCAGAGTTATGGGAGGCTAATAAAATAGTTACACCATCATTCTTCAATTTGAGAAATAAATTCCTCATATCTTCTACACCATGCTTATCAAGGCCATTCATAGGCTCATCAAGAATTAGAATATCAGGCTGTTCCATAATGGCTTGTGCTATACCAAGACGTTGACGCATGCCCATAGAGTATTTTCCTACATGTTTTTTACTAGCAGGGTCAAGTCCTACCATTTTTATTGTATTTCTAATCTGTTCATCATTAATTTTCCGATGGACCATTGCCAAAAGTTTAAGATTTTTAAAACCACTCATTGATGGTAAAAAACCTGGTTCATTAATAATAATACCAACATTATCTAACATTTTATTCAAATTTACTTTCTTTTCTCTAACGGTAATTTCTCCTGACGTAAGAGACATAAAACCACATATGCACTTAAAAAGAACTGTTTTTCCTGAACCGTTACGCCCTATTATTCCATGAATTTTACCTTTTTCAAAATCTATCGACACATTATTTAATGCAGTAGTCTCTTTGAATTTTTTAAAAGCATTATTAACCTTAATTATGTATTCCCCCATATCAATATCCCCTTTCCTGTACATTTATATCTTTTTTACATAAAACTATTAGCGAAACTATGCTCATTAGAAATATTGCCCCTACAAGAAATAAAACTGCATAAGTTGGTGAAGGAAAACTCCCAGTATAGTTCCAGTCCAAATATGAAATGCTGCTCCAACTTAGAGGTGAAAAATAATATATCCCAATACCAAAAAGTAATGAACCTAAATAAACTGAAAAATATGAGATAAAAACTAACGTACCCGCAGCTACCAAACCGCTCATTTTTCTTATAACACCATTAAAACAAAATATAAGTACCCCAATAAATACCGATACTAACCAAAATAGCCCTAGACTAATAAATAAAGCTTTTAGTGGAGAAAACATTCTTATGATATTTTCATTAACAAATATCATAACACGATAATCAAATGCAGCTTCTGGATTTATTGAAAGGGTTTTTAAAACTGTTCCCCACTCAAGAGAAAAGCTTAAATTTGGTATTAGCGCAATAAGAGATACAACAAAAAAGAGCATTGTAAATATTAAGCCTGATAAAATAATATACATAAGCTGTCCTAACAGCCAGTTTAACCTTCCCGATCGAATAACAACAAAAGGCATATATTTATCTATAAAAGGAGCATCACAAAATAAAAGAGTTACAAAACAGCCATAGACCATAATTACAGTGGGATTTGAAAGTATGTGTGGAAAAACCCACGGAGTTATAGAAACATCAATAGCAGAAACATACTGAGATAGTCCCGATAAAAGCCACAGCAAAAAAGTAATGGTTAAAGCTGCAAGAGTATAAATTCTAGCATTAGAAGACCACTTACGAAAATTTATCCCCATACAAATCAAAATAACTTTAAGATTAATCAAGCCCAAGCCCTCCTTCTTATTTGCCTGAATGCCCCAAAACCCATTATCAAACATAAAACTGCAACTGTCAACATCTTTACCATTAATGATGTGGCAGGTGTGCCTACATTATATACACCCTGAACAATTGTAGTTATTGTCAAGTACTGAGGAATATCCAATATACTTGTGATTAACTGAGCCACAAAACTTAATACCAGAGGTGTTGCAACTGCTACAAATTTGTTTGGAACAAATGTTGAAACCCACAATGCTGTCACAGCAAACAATGCTCCAGTAAATGAATAGTGTGCAATAAAGTAAAATAGATATTTTACAGGTTCCCCTTCTAGCAATAAAGTTTCATAAGCATTGCCAGTTGTGCTATGAGTAAATAGTGGAACATTTATAAGCATAATAAGTATAAATAGTAACAATCCAATAGCTACCGTCAGAAAACCAGTCAAAGCAGTGGATAAAATTTTACACAATGAGTAATTTCTTATACCAGTGCGCACTATCCAAAAACTAGTAGCTTGTTCTTCCCATTCTGTAGCATATACAGTTCCATAGGGAAATATAGGTAAAATACAAACTATTAAAATCAAACTGCCACTTCCACCTATTCCCATTTCTAGTAGATTGAGCACGTCAGAAGGATTTGATAAAACTTTAAAAGTAGTTAAAAACATTACAAGTGCCACTCCAAATACACTAAGAAAAAAACGTAATGAAAATATAGATCTATATAAATCAACAGACAAAAGAGAAGATAAAAGTTTCACATAAATCACCCCGCTTTCAGTATTCTTTCACCTGTAATGGCATTTATTACATAATAACTATATGAATCATATAAAACATTAAATTCATTATCTTCATTTTGCTCTGCAACGCAAATTACCCATGCAGGAGTTAAATTGTAATTGTTATTTGATACAGTTCCAACATAGTTTAGTTCCATTGATATAATTCTTGTTGGGTTTTTTAAAATCACATTAGAGTATTGAGCAAGTACAGTATTTAAAGCATTAGCTCCACCTATTAGTTTTTTATCTTCTCCCCCTTCAATAATTTCATAAATTCTTCTAGCTGTAATTCGTATCAATCCATCTTTTGAGTAAAAGAGCTCAATTTGAGTCTCAGTTGCTTCACGCTCCTCTATTATCCCCTGCTGCCAATTAATATTTGTAAGTGGAATATTATCTATTGTCTGACGAAGAATAAACATATAGCACTCAGCATCTTTAGTAAAAGAATACTCATCTGGTTGTATATCAAGACCATTATGATAAAGAACTTTATCTCAACTTTAACAGTGAAAATCAAAATAAACCTCTGTATCCATTAATAATAACGGATTACAGAGGTTCGATCATTTCGGTGAGACGTTGTATATTTATGTTTCCTTTTTACTATCTGCTACAAGTT
>JAAYSY010000209.1 GCA_012518235.1 Bacteroidales bacterium | reverse complement strand
TAAGGTAATTTTTTTGTATTTATCCTTTCGAATAATTTTTTCATCTGATACTCTTTCCATTCAACTTCATTGAAGGATCTTATCGCCGCTTCTTCTTCTTTTGTTAGCTCACAATCTTTAAGGCCTTCCGCAGTTAAGTAAGACTCCAGCTCGCCGACACGTTCAGTTTCTAATTCAGCTATGAAACTCTCCATAAAATCAAAATCTAACTCACCATTTTTGACAGGCAGTAATACTTTTAATTCTTCAAATGTATTGTTTACATCTCTTACAAGAACATTTGATAAAATCGGTGAAAGTTTATTTAAAACCGTTGTAAAAAAGGGAACAGCCTTATCATTTATAATATCCTTGGGAATAACTTTCCTCACAAACTGTCCCGCATACCAAGGTTTCTTCCTATAGAAGAAATCCATCTGTAAAAGCCCAAGACTCCAGTTTCCACTGTTGTTAATATTTTCTTCATTAACAAAACCTGTTGTCTGGAGTACTCCTTGATTGATAGAAGTCCTTGTTACATAATCAAAATCATCGCCTTCGACTAGACTATCAGTATTAAAGCTTGAAGTATTTTCAATTTTGAACAAATTTCCAACCCTATAATAGCCCCACTGAACATTGTTCAATTTTTGATTCAGTGAGGCACTTATTTTCCCAGGCCATCATTCTCCATCTTTGAATTTAAAATAAGGTTTGAAACCTCCCAAGCTAAGTGATCCGCTACAGTTTTTTTAAAATCCTCTAAATTGGGCTTTGTATTTATGGGTGCTGACTGATTCCAATCATTTCCATTCGCTGGGTCAATAGTACCTTCATAATATTCTTCTTCGGTAAATATATTTAATTTACTTTTACCAAACCTAACAAGATTGACTACTTCCTGGTATCTTTCCTTCGCCCTGTCAGTATCTCGTAAGTTATTATTTGCTTTTTTTCGATTGCTTCTAGCGTAACCATCGTTTGAGAAGTCAATAAACTTAACTACTTCATCCTTATGATGTGGCTCACCTACTCTAAATACATAGATATTAGTTTGTACACTAGACTTGCCAACAAATAAATCCACCGGCATTTTGATACTTGCTACAAGTGTATTGTTCTTTAAAATACGTTTATTAAATTCTGTTGCCTTACCAGATCCTGCTGAACTTTGAATAATTACAGAAGCATATCCCTTATTCATCATTGATAAAGCCTTCTCTACGAAAATCATACCGTTTCCTTCGGCTGAGTAGGGTGGATTTAGTACAAAAGCTGTAGCTGGAAATTTTTTATCTTTTTTACCATACCCATAACTTCCATTAAAATCTCTTAGCGAGTCTTTATTTAAGATGTTAGAACTACCATCTCCCATTAAAATCATGTTTAAAATAGCTAGCATATAAATATTCGGCAACACCTCTAAGCCTAATAATTGCTCTGCTTTTATATGAGCACTCTTAATTTCATATTCTTCTGGTGACTTTATTCTGTCTTTTGCATCATCTAGCATCTCATTCATTGCTGCTACAAGTAGACCTGCACTACCAGTTGCAAAGTCCCAGACGTATGAGTTCATATCTACTCTGGCCAATTTCACAAGTAAGGTAGCAACATAAGACGGTGTTAATACGACATCATTTAACTTATCTTGTGTAAAGCCTAACCAAGAATACATTTCATTAAAAAGCTTGCCTGTGAAGTCTGTTGTTAAACCAATTTTATAATAAATACCTAAATCATCTACAACCTTTGTAAATACTCTTTTAAGTTGACTCTCACCATCCTGTTTTTTATTTATATTATCTGACAATAACGTGTTCTCAAGTGTTCTAATAATTAACTCTTTTTTAGACTCTGGTAAGTTTTTTTCACCTAAGAAAGCATTAATCTTTCTAACAATAATATCGCCATCTCTGTTATTTTTCTCTTGCGAAGAATGTAAGTCTTCTTTTTCAAGAGGCTTCACTTTACCTGGTATTCCTAGTGTTGCAATAATAGAAGCAGCAACTAGATATACTCTATCCGTTTCACTTAACCCTTTCTCATCTTTATAAATATCGTTATTTAGCTTAACTAAACTTGCATTTATCTCTTTTTCTCTTCGCTCTCTTAGTTCCTCGAGCTCTTCTGGGGTTAATGACAACATATTAATACGTTGTATAAATTCATCAAAGTTTTCTTTCTTTAAAAATGAGAGATCCGAATACTCTGCAACTTCTTGCCCGATACCTAGATTGTCTTTAGATACATAGTATACTCCTATAGAGTGCTTCAAGCTACCATCTACTTCTTTGTAACCCGTCACTCCTATAGCGATTACATCTGTATAGCTTGTATAATGTAAAATAGCATTGGCATAATGAACTGCACCATTAACTGCATATGCTTTAATGTTGGCAAAATGAGGCTCATTCTTCTTTGTCTTATTCTCAACCTGATTATTTTCATCAAGCTTAACAAGTTTATCCTTGTATCCTTTGTATTCAATTAGAACAGGATAGTAATTTAATGCTTTATCTTGTAATAAAAGTTTAACATCAGGTCGATTGCCACCCTTCCCACCATTTTTTGATTCATACTCTATAAGTGCTTTATCTATCTCAGTATTTAAACTTTCATGTTCAAGCTTATAATCTAAACCATATTCTTTAAGCCAACCATTAACCATATCGGCAATGTTTGGTTCAACAGATTGTACTTTAGCCATTTTTATCTCCTACTTTCCTTAAAAATAATCTCTGCGTTTTAATTTTCTACATTCCGTTATTAATGAAAATCTATGTATTTATAAACAATATGTCAGAAATCCACTGCTACCTTTTCTCCATATAAAATCAAAAATACTATCCACTATGTATAAATACAAGACCTATCACTGCATCTCGGTTTTTCTCTGTTCTTCCAGCACCTCTAAGTGCATTTCTACAGTTAAATAAAATAGATTCTAATGTTTGCTCTTTTATTTGATTGTTTTTTGCCATAAAATTTCTCTCCTATAAACTATATTTTAATTAGTAAATTCAATCTTATCTCCATTAGACAAAACAAAGGACTGCTGATAAGTTATACCTAGTACATCTGCTATTTTTATAAGATCCTTTTC
>JAAYSY010000208.1 GCA_012518235.1 Bacteroidales bacterium | reverse complement strand
TTTTTATTATAGACATTTTTCCAATTATCTTTTATTTAGAATTCCCATTTTTCTCATCAAAAAGTAGGCATTCATATTCTTTACAACACCTTGCTTTAATTGATAGTCAAAGTTTATTTCACCGTTGTTAATCGTAGATTCAAAACAAAAGTTCGTTATTTTTTTAGGATATCGATGTTCTAGTTCTGTGAGTTGTATATCGTGTGTAGCTATTAATCCGTTGGTTTCTTTATGTATGAGCTGTTCTATTAGAGCTGTCGATCCTTTGAGTTTGTCAATTGAGTTTGTTCCTTTTAGTATTTCATCAAGAATAATGAATAAGTTATTTCCCTTGTTTAAAAGATCAATAATGACTTTTAATCTTTTCAATTCCGCAAAGAAATAAGATTCGTTTTCCATTAGTGAATCACTCGTCCTTAAGCTGGTAATTAGTTGACTAGGTGATATATTGAATTTTTTTGCATAAACAGTTGTCCCAATGCATGCTAATAAATAATTCAAGCCTATAGTTCTTAAATAGGTACTTTTACCAGCCATGTTTGCACCTGTTATAATTAAGAATGTTCCTCTAGAATTCATGCTTATGGGATTCGTTACACACTCTTTTTTTAGCATTAGGGGGTGACCTAAGTCTTGACCACATAGTGTATATTCTTCAGTGACAATGTTTGGGTAGGTATATGTGGGGTGATTATAAGCAAAGTTTGCTAAGGAAATGAGCGCATCAAATTGGCTGAGAGATTCTATCCATTTTGGCAGAGATGTTATGTGTTCTTTTTTCCATTGTTCTATTTTAAGTGATAGATGAAACTCCCACAAAAATAATCCATTGAATAGTAGTGCTATAAATAAATTATTCCTTTGTTTTATATTGTCTGAAAGATTTATGATTTTGTTTAATTGCCTAGAAGGCCTCTTTTCCTTTTGATAACAACTGTTTATTAACTCCTTGTTTAGTTCTGATTCAAATTTATGTTCTTCAAGAAGCATAAACAAAGAAGTATACGTTGATAGTGTTAGTAATCCTTTTGTGTTATCCTCTAACTTAGCCTTTATCTGTCTCACTAGGATGGTGTTTAAGACAATGGAGAAGACAAAAAAGATAACCCCTATTGAAATAGGAGTTATTTGAAGTATAGCAAAAATCAGGAGTAGCATGTTAATGGTTGCGACTAAATAGGGTGTGATTTTTAATAAACGTTCTTTTTTTAATTTACTAGGTTGAATCCATTGTAATAAGTCTAATTCTGTTAATTGTTCCTCATTAGAGAGTCCAATTAGTTGAAAGCTTTGCCTTAGCTGCAATAGTGGAGTTATTTCTTTGATACTTTCCTGTCTTTTTAATATTTGCTCACTTTTTATAAGATGATTATTTAACCAATTTGCTAGTTTGATTTTTCCAATTTTAGTTGATGTTCTATTTATTAATTGAAATAGTGAGTTTTCTCCAAATACATCTAAATCAAAGCTGTAGAAATGTGTATGATCGATAAATTCGTCTCCCTTATCAAAATTCTTGAGATCTCCATTAATAGCCTCTAGTTCCCGTTGATTAATTTGAATTAATAGTTCAGTTTCTTTTTTTTGTTTAAATAGCTTATTGTGTGCTTTAATAAAAAGAATGAAAAGTAATGCTTCCAATGAAATAGTTGTACTTAGCAGTGATTTGTTTTGCCATAAATAATAAAAAGATAGACAAATAGAAATGAATAAGAGGGTTCGAGCCATACTAACTCCAAAAATTCTTTTCTTAAGCTTCTGCAAATTCTTTTTCTTGTTACTTATTCTTTGTGCATATTCTTTATTTAGCTGTTCCATATTCATTCTTTTGGATTTCAACAAAAATAAAGAATAGTTTGGTAGAGTTTGTAATATTATCATTTTTAAAATGATAATATATTGATAAAAACATATAGTAGG
Source organism: Bacteroidales bacterium (assembly GCA_012518235.1). Lineage (GTDB taxonomy): Bacteria > Bacteroidota > Bacteroidia > Bacteroidales > Bacteroidaceae > Bacteroides_E. Next base: position 956 of record JAAYSY010000208.1, on the reverse strand, counting down.
TTATAAAAATAGTCGCTTTATTTCTGTAATCTATTTTAAGTATTAACTTTATTCTATTAAAGAAGAGCAAAATGAAAACAAATCGTCTAATAGTCTTATTTCTAGTTATATTAATGACTCCTGTGTTATATGGACAGAATATTCTCTACTCTACCTATTCTGACCTTTTATCTAATGAAGGAGATACCATAAAGTTTTTAATTATTGAAAAAAGATCAAAAGGTAGTCGTTTATCCGTTGGAGGGGTAGATTATAGAATTAGTGATCCTGAACGTGTTTTGAATAAATACTTAAGAACTCAATGTTTAGCTGTTAAATCATCTAATCAGCTTTATTTAAACTGTAGAAATTTAAGATATAATAAAATGAAGTTTGGGCGTGGATATGCACCAGCTTTTCTAATCAATCAATATGTTTATTTTACTGCACTACCTATTGGTTCTGTTGCTGGAAGTTCAACAAGTAAGAAAATTGACATAAAATTAGGTGGTGAATTAGGCGATGCTCTTGCTTCTGCAGGTATGGTGGATGAAAGAGTTTTTTATAGATTGAATCTATTAACTGGTAAAACCTCTTTTGTGTGTAAGAAAACAATGTGTGATTTATTAGAAGACTATCCTGAGAAATTAACTGAATTTTTAAATGAATCTTCATTGGAGTCTTCATGCTTAAAGCCCTATTTATATTTTTTACAAAAGGGTAGTTTATCAACTAAGGAAGGCGAATAACAACAAAACACTTATAAAATAATTAAAAAAAGAATGGAAAAACTACAAAAATAGAGCTGTATTGTTCCTTTTTTGTTACTCTGTTGATAATATTATGAAAACTAATTCGGTTTTTTGAGTTTTATTTCTACCTTTGTCGGTCAAAGTAAGTATGTTTTTTAGGTTGAAATAAAATGAATGACGAATTAGAACTTGGGCGAACAGCTATAAAAGAGCGTGTTATTGATG
>JAAYSY010000207.1 GCA_012518235.1 Bacteroidales bacterium | reverse complement strand
AATATAAAGTAAGTGTTGAGCCGTCAAAATTCACGAATCGCCCAATAGTATTTACAGTTATTCAATTTTAGCTATCAAATGCTTCGTTTGCATTTCAAATATTAATTGCAACGGTTTACATAACTACCTCTTAGTTACTTTCACACTATCTAAATGCAAATGTAATAAAAAGTTAAAAAAAAACAATGCAAATACAAATAAAAAAAGTAGCGCTTCAAACAACTCTGTTTTTGTATTTTTTTAATAATCTGTGAATGTATTACGTATCGCGATTAATTATACGAACAAAAATGCTAAACAATGCTAAAAGCTCATACTACACAGATACTACATTTTGCTACTACACTCTTAATAAAGAATCACTACTGACCGACTAAAAAAAAGAAGATGATGAAGAAAAAATAGGGACTTAACCGAAGTCTCGTCCCTAAGTTGTAAATTTGGAATTGACAAAAACTAAATTTCCAACCATGGGCAAAGATAAATCAAAAAAATTAGTCGGTCAGCCGCTTTTGAAACAAATCATAAAAATGTTGCCAAAAGATGAATTTGACCTTTTGGTGGCGAAGTGCGGTAGCGACCGTTACTACAAAACGTTTTTTTCATGGGAACAGCTCATAGTGATGCTTTTCGGTATTTTCTCACGCTGCGACTCCATGGGTGAGGTCTGCGACGGGATGCGGGCCCTGGGCGGGAAGCTGAACTACCTGGGCATGGATGTGGCACCCGCGAAGAGTACGGCCGGTGACGCTTTGCGCGACCGTGACGAGGAACTTTTCAGGCTGTATTATTTCTCCCTGATCGCTTATTTTCGTCCGCTTTTGTCGGTCAGCCGGAAAAAAGATGTCAGTTTTGAGGAGTTTTACGCGTTCGACTCCACCACTGTGAGCCTTTTCTCACAAGTGATGAAAGGGGTGGGCCGCAACCCCAAGGGTGATGGCAAGAAAAAAGGCGGCCTGAAAGTGCATATGCTGACCGACGTGCACACTGAAACGGCGATTTTCGCCAAGATCAGCGAGGCGAAGATGCATGACAAGAAGTTCCTGGCCCACCTTAAGCCCGGTAAAGGAAGCATGCTGGTCTTTGACAAGGCTTATAACTACTACCTGCAATTCGCCGAATGGACACTGGAAGGCGTTAATTTTGTTTGCCGCTTGAAAGACAACGCCAAAGCGCAAGTTCAGGAGGTCTTGTTCGAGAGGCGGCTCTCCAAAGAGGAGTTTGGCGTTTACAGGGTAGAGCACATCCATTTGGAATACAAGGAGGACAAGCGGATCAAAACGCTTTGCCTGCGGCTGGTCCATTACAAAGATGAGAAGAACAGGAGATACAAGTTCATCACCAACAATTGGGAGATAACGCCCGAGGAGGTCGCCTTGATTTATAAATATCGATGGACTATCGAGCTGACCTTCAAAAAATTGAAGCAGAACTTCCAATTACGTTTCTTCTACTCGGACACGGAGAACGGGATAAAAACGCAGGTTTGGTGCACGCTGATAGCACACTTGCTGCTGCAAGTCATCCAAGCGGTTAACGAAAGCGGGAAAGCGTTCTCGACGATTGCCGCACTGATAAGGATACACTTGATAAGCCATTTGGAATTGGCATGGGTGGTGACCGAGGGCAGGCGGGCATATACTAAACGGACAAAAAGCCGGAACAAAAGCCCCACGGGCATACAACTGTCGTTGTTTTAAAGGGGGTAGGTTTTACGAAAATATAAAACTGAGCCAATAACGATATAAATATCAATTAATTGTAAAGTAATGCCGACGGAATTTAGATTTTGTCGGTTAATAGTGTTATAGAATATAAACTTTAAATGAAAAAAGAGAGCCTCATGAGGCTCTCTTTAACAACTTATAAATCAACTCAATTCCATTGACTTATTGAAACAGATTTACTTCAGTTTCTTTATTCTAATATTTTTAAACTTGATAGGATACCCATGACCCAAGAATGCAATATGTCCTTTTTCATTAAAAAGGCCAGGATGTTCTAAACCATCAGGTGTACCATTTTTTGTAGCTTCACGAATGTTACCATCTACAATAACTACTCCATTCAACGTCACTTTAATATTATCTCCATTAGCAACTACTTCTTGATAGTTCCACTCACCTATTGGCTTCATTCCTTCTCTTTTAGATGGGATAATACCATAAACAGATCCATGAGCTTGGAGAGGAGTAATATCTTTATAAATAGGATGATCGTGATCTAATATTTGAAGTTCCATGCCTACATAAGCAGCATCACCTTCCATTGGTGTTCTAATACCTAATCCATTGTTTGTTCCAGGAGCTAATTGAAACTCAAATCGGAAAATAAAATCACCAAATTCCTCTTTTGTATATAAATTACCGCCATATTGTTTTTCTGGCTTCATTGAAATACAACCATCCTCTAAAACATAAGCCATGGTATTTCCTGTCCAATGGTGCATATGAGTTCCATCAAAAAGAACTTGATAACCTTCTTTTTTCTCTTGCTCAGTTAAAACAAAGGGTTCTGTACGCTCTAACTCTTTCACAAATATATTTTTGTAATAAATTTTACTACCATGAGCCTGAAGTTCTAACTGCTCAATAGCGGGTATCGGTTGACTTCTATCCCAGAAGTTCTCCATTATTACATTATCAACTACTAGTGTACCATTTAACTTTACAGTTACTCTATCGCCAATCATTTTAATGTATAGGTTGTTCCACTCACCTAATTTATTATCCGCTACACATAAAGGTTTACTCTCATTCACTTGATTGTTATATAATCCACCAGAACCTACTTCAGCACCTACATCAGTACGAGAAGTATCCCAAATTTGAACTTGAGGAGTTCCTCTTAAATAAACACCACCATCAGGCTCAGGGCCAGCAGGATCAAGCATCCAATCAATATACATCTCAAAATCACCATATTGTTTTTCTGTACATAAGTTATTAAACCCTGTACCGTAATAAACAATTGATCCGTCTTCAACTTTCCAATCTTTATGCATCTGTTTATCTGCCTCAACCTGTTTGCGTTGTAACTGAGCTTTTGATAATTTAGCACGTTTAATTGGATCATCAACTAAGCCTTTCCATCCAGTTAAATCTTTTCCATTAAAAATAGAAACAAAACCTACACCCTTAGGTGTCTCATTAATAAACTTAGTTATTGCTTGTCGCTGGTAACCTGCATCTGGATTATTTAAAACTTCCGATACTTTATTTAATAGTTGTTCTACTTGCTCACCATAAAAAGATGGATTAGCTAATGCAATATTCATAACAGCATGAGCAGCCTCTTGTTGCAACTCTTTATCGTCAAGATATTCACTTGCATAAATCATACCCAAGAATGTATTTGTTTTACCTATTTGAGTTATGATTGCCTTCTTATGATTTGTATTCTTTATTATATTCATTACTTTCACTAGAAGTAGACGACGATTCTCACCTGTAATTTTGGTATTAGAGGCCAATTCAATGTATCTCTGTATTGCTTTATCGTGAAAATTGGAGGTTGATGCATCTTTAGCAATATCATATAATATTTCTGCAGACTCTATTCCCTGCCACTTCAATAACGCATTAAATGCTATTTTCTTAGCTTCACCAGATGTTTCAGTGAAACTCTTCTCTAAAATAGGAAGAACACTCACATCACCTGTTGCAGCTAAAGGCGTTAAGTATAATACTTTTTTAGCATCACTCACTTCATTCATCCGATCTTGTAATAATGACACTTGTTTTTCTTTAGCTAAAGGAGAGAGTGCTGATACAATAGCTTGTTGAACAAAAACAGCATCCGCTCCAACAGCATTTTCTAACAATGAATAAAGAGTAGCTAAATCTTTTTCTTCCACCAAATTAGGAAGAGCCATGTAAGCAGCATTTTGAATTGTCGCTGAACTATTATCTAACTCCTTTAACACGGTATCTAAAAAATCATTTGCTCTACGGGCAGACAGTAATTGTATAGCAGCAACCTTCCCAACTTCAGGAGCTTCTGTAACCATATTAGCCACTTCTTGATTGATATTTCCATCAAAAGAGCTTAGGTATTCTTTCACTGTATTTACTTGATTTCCATCTTCACTATTCAATAATGTTACTAAAGGCACAATAGCACGAGTATCACCCGTTCTAGAGAGAGCTAATGCTACTATTGATTGTAATTCACCATCGGACTCATTCAACTCCTTCAATAAAGCATCAAAAGCAGTAGACACAATTAGCGATCTCTTGTCTGCTTTTAAACAAGCATCACCCAAAGAGTTATAGATATCCATTTTTGTAGACACATCTGCTTTTTTAGCATAACCTACTATAGCTTCATAAAGCTCTTTACTAGGCTTCTCATTTGCAAAAAGAAGTGCTGAGTATCTATAACTTTTATTTTTATCTTTCAATGCAGTTAACACTAACTTCTTTACTTGACTAGGGTTAGCTTTCATTTCTAATGCTAATGCAGCTATACGCGTTTGGGTTGCACCTGCTTTAGAAGCATTTTTATTTAGTTTTGATGCACTCTTAGCTACCAATTTTGATTCTTTTTTCTCTAATAATCTACCCAATAGATCTACATAGGCCATTGTTGCATTTGTGGGCTCCATAGTATAGTTTACCTCTTTGGCAGCTTTGTCGAACACAACTAAAGAAGCTTTCGAACCCAAACGTCCTAGTGCATATATTGCATTCTTCTTTAACTCTTTATCAGAACTAGTAACAAAAGGAATAATTAAAGCTTCTGCAGCTTCGGCTTTTGCATTACCCAAAGCAAGAACTAAATTCTTTTGTACATTAATATCAGTCGTTTTCTTTAAAGTAGCTATTAAAGAATCATTCGCTTTCTCTAGTCCCATAGTCCCTAAAGCCATAGCAGCTGGAGAACTCAAATATTTATCAGGAAGCAAAGAAGTTAACTTATCTACAGCTTCCTCTTGTCCAATTAGCTCTAGCTGACGAACTAGAAAGGCTTTATTTTCAATACTTGTTGCTTTATCTATTGCTTTTTGATAAGCATTAGAAACCATCAAACGACTTGATTCATCTTTATTATTTCCAACAAAATGAGTAATACCACTTAAAGCATACTCTAAAGTTGAATTTATTGTTGAACCTTGTGGTTCCATCATACTTACTAGCTGAAGAACCCCTTCTTCTCCAGTTGATATTAGCTCTTCAATAATTTTATTATAATCGTTCTGATTACTAGCAGGTAACTGACCTATAGCATCAGCAACTATTGTTTTTGTTGTACGGTTTGTTGGTCCTTGAGCTAAACAAAAAAGTGTAGACAGTAAAAACAAACCAATAGTAAGAATTCTATTTTTCATCTTTTTATAAGGTTTTCTTTAATTAAATACTCCATGGTGAACGCATGGGCGCATCTGATAGACGATTCGCAGCCTCATCATCAATAAACTTCAAATTAACTGGATCAAAATGTAGTGTTCTATTCAATCGTAAAGCTACTAGACCCATATTCACAATTGTAGATGAGCGGAAACCAATATCCTCATTTAAAGCAAATGGCTTGCGCGTACGAATACACTCAATAAAATCAGTAGCTTGTTCCGTTGGTTCAGGATATTCATCTAGTTTTCTTTGCCAATCAGGTATATCACACTGGAAATTATTATAAACATTACCATTAGGGCCTGAAATATAGGGTGTATTTGGATCACCATAATCACCACCCCAAAGTACAATTTGACACCCGTCTTCATAAGTATAAGTTATACTTCTCCAAACACCTATTGCATCAGGATGTTGTTGTGGAGCATCTACTTCTACTTTTACAGGACTTGTATCGTCTTTATCTAATATATATTGAACTGGATCAATATAGTGTTGTCCCATATCTCCTAATCCACCACCATCATAATCCCAATAACCACGGAATGTTTCATGCACACGATGCGAATTATAAGGTTTATAAGGTGCTGGCCCTAACCACATATCATAATCTAATTCTTTAGGAATAGGTTGAGGTTCAAGATTTTCTTTTCCAACCCAGAAAAACTTCCAATCGAACCCCGTATGTTTACTTATAGTCACCTTTAAGGGCCACCCCAACAATCCACTTTGAACTAATTTTTTTAATGGTTTTACAGGAGTACCTAAACCATAAAAAGTATCTTTGAAACGAAACCATGTATTTAGACGGAAAATGCTTCCATTTCTTTTAACAGCCTCAACAACTCGTTTACCTTCTCCAATAGTACGAGTCATAGGTTTCTCACACCAAATATCTTTTCCTGCATTAGCTGCCTCTACAGCCATAATACCATGCCAATGAGGTGGTGTAGCTATGTGAACAATATCTACATTTTTATCCAATATTAAATCGCGATAATCATGATACGCAGCTATACGATCATCAACTAGGTTTCGTCCTCGTTCTAAATGCTTTTTATCCACATCACATACAGCAACTAAACGAGTACCTCCATAATTTACATGACCACATCCCATATTACCAGTACCTATAATACCTTTAGTTAGTTGATCACTTGGGGCAACATAACCTTTTCCACCCAATACACTTCGAGGTACTATGGAAAATAGTCCTATAGTTCCTAGTGTTTTTAAAAAATCTCTTCTGTTTGTTTTCATAGCTAATAAGTTAATTCTAAATCTCTTAGACTACATATTTTAAATATATTAATTATGTTAAACACAGATAATAATATATCAAGTATACTTCACGCTAATATACCATTATTTACTTTATATAAACAACTTATTTAACCATAAGTCATAAATAATGGCTACTGTATACTAAATTCAACTAAACACAACTGTTTATTTTTATAATGCATAAACCCTAAATAAAATTCACATATTGTATTTTCCTCAATCTATTTTTTTCACAAAAGACTCCTCATCAATAATTATATCTAAGTATTTTTTTGACTAATTTGTATTTATTTTTTGTTATTAAAACCACTCTATTTATATTTAGAGAACTAATAACAAAAAGATATGAAAGAACAAATCAAAATTGTAGCTGAGTTCACACTCAAAAAAGGCACAGCAGATAAAATTAAACCAATTTTCGCAGCTGTTGTCAAAGGTAGTCAGGCTGAAGATGGTTGTGTGTATTACAATATACACAAAGACATAAACGACACCACTGACACAAAATATGTTATGATAGAAACCTGGAAAAATCAAGAAGCTATCAATAAACACAATCTAACACCTCATTTCAAAACCTTCATTCAAGAGTCTGAACCCTACTTTGAAAGCACTCGCGTACTATTACTTAAAGAAATATATTAATTTCTCATAAATGACATAATTTCACATTAAAACAAATTTCAAATGTAAAAGAGGCTATTTATCAAATAAATAGTCTCTTTTACAAAAAATCAAAAAACACTCATTCGGTAATCTATATAAAAAATCATTTATTCTGTACTAAAACAACAATTATACCAACAGGAGCTTCCACTTTCGATTTGACCTCATTGTTCTCCTTCCAATGCTTAATTTTTACGTCTCCCATTGGAGTAGGAAAACTACCCTGAACCCACTCTAAATTTCCTAAATTCGGTTTCACTTCTATTTTCTTACAACCTGGCTCTAGAACAGTAACACCCAATACGTGTTCACTTAACCATGATGTAGGTCCAGATGCCCAACCATGACATAAACTATGACGCAAGCCACTATAGCAATAATCACCATAATCTCCATGGATATCTTTTTTCCCTTCGGGTACAAGTTCATCAATACGTGCTGCATTTTCAATCCACTCCATATTAAAATCCTCCCAAAATGTTGTTGCACCCATATCGAGCATCGCACCCCAATAAGTTTCTATGTAATCCATAGCCTCTTTATAGTAACCACCTTTTGCCATGGTTTGTAACATGTAATAACCATAAAATGTAGAAAAGTCACTAACACCATCTTTCATTATTACTTTATTCATCTCTTTAACACTCTCAAGACCCGATAGCGCTAATAAAGCTGCCGCTTGTTTTGAATTATTAGGATTAAAAGAATGCTTTTTCATTTTATTTGCTGTGAATAAACATTTCTTAGCTAACTCAAGATTACCTAATTTATTACATAGATATTCACCAGACTCTAAGGCCATTAACAATAAAGCATGTAATCCAGCATCTACGCCTTTTTGATTTTCACTTGATGGCCAATCTAAAAAACGATTTCCGTCAAGTAATTCTTTACCTTCAGCATCTACTTTTGATAATAGTAAATTTAGAAGTTCTTGTAGATAACTCTTTTGCTCTTTTAAGTAGCCTAAATCAGCATGATACATATACCAATCCTTGTGTATAATAATCCACCATAAAGAATAGGCGCTAATTCCACTCATCCATGAGGGAAGAGGCGTTGTATCTCTACCAAAATCAAGACTTTTAGGTACTACTTCATTATAACCAAAAACGCGATTTACTGTCATCACCTCTGGGTGTAAATCTCCTAACCACACTAAACGGTCTCGTTTAATACCATCCCAAAGATACTCTTGCATATTTAAGTGGACTGTATATGCCCCGACTTCCCATATTTTATTTAAACGCTCATCGTTACACTGAAAACTACCACGATAGGGAACATCCCTATAAATAAATACACCTATTAGCTCATTTAGTATTAACTCTGCATTTGCTTCTAACAAATCAATTCTAGCAAATCGAAAACCAGAGTGTGGCGTTTCTGCTACCCCTAACCAAGGAAGTCGCATAGTAAAATCTCGTAATGCATGATCGTTCATAGCACCTTTTTCACCTATATTACTCATAGCTTCACTCACAGATTCTCCAAAACGAACTCTTATTGCCACAGGATTTTGTGAGCTAGTCTGACCTGTTACAAAACGAAGTCCACCATGAAACTCTTTTCCAAAATCAACTAAGACAGAAACCCTACCCTCCTCGGTATTTTTTAATACACAGGGATTTCCTTGATACAAAGAGCTTTGTCCTGTTCCTTTCTCTAACAACGCTTCAGCATTTATAATTTCAGAATCCTTTGTAGCTTCTGTATAAATTATACGTTGGGGAGTTAAATATTCTCTTACTCGGGTATCTTTTATATTTTCATGGGCAGATACACTACCAATTAAAAATAAAAACATTAAGATTGTCGACAATACGTGTTTCATAGATAACTTTAAATTAGATTATTATTGATTAAAGTAATCCAAAGATACATGATCTCAAAGGTATTGAGTTGAATTAAATGATTTACTTATTTGCATAGATGACATTAACAAGGTTCCTATCTTTAATATTCACAACCGAAAGACCAGCTATTTAACATGACTAGGGCAAGTCCATTAAATGATCTAGTCATCCATGCTACTTGCCCTAGTCATATGTCTTATACTGATATAGGTAGACAGTTTTCTTGTTAAATAACTAACTAAGTAGACATACTATTTATACATAATCTGAATATATAGTCATAATCGGATTTGGGGTATAAAAGCTATTTTCTTAGTTT
>JAAYSY010000206.1 GCA_012518235.1 Bacteroidales bacterium | reverse complement strand
CATAATAACGATGAAGAAGTAATATATCAACATTAATCCTTGGGTGATACAATAAAGTACTTATTGAAGCAAAACCTTTTTTTCCTTTCGCTAATTCTCCTCTTAATCTAAAGTTTCTCCAAAAATAAGAATAGTGAATTCCTATGTTATAGAATGTTTTACCTTTAGGATAATAACAATTATAATTCCTTTTTTGTGGATAATAGGGATAGTTATTAACACAATAATAACCAGTTATTCCTAGAGATATATTATTATAATTAAAGTCTAAATTAAGACCTACAAGCTGTTGTTTAAGCTTTTTCCGATGTAAAAAATCAGATTTTGTTTGATGTAAACCTGTTTTATAAATAGTTTGAACTATACTGTTCATATCTTTATTAACATCCTTATTAATAACTTTTCCATCTAATTTACGATAAGAGTAAAAAGACGATAATTCAAAAGATTTAGATAAAGATAAAGTAGTAGCAACACCACTAAAATAATTAAATTCATCGTTTGAACTATGATTTTTAATTGAACCACTTAATGAAGGGTAAAGCAGAGAACGCAATGAGTGCATCATAAAACTATTAGAACCCATTACTAATCCTTCACCGAACTGAAGTTTATAATTACCCACCAATAATTTCTTAACTATCCCCACATCATTTAGTGCAATATAAAAGGAGTTATAATCGTATCCGTACTTATTATCTAAAGCGAAAAAAGGCTCACCACTATCTTTTTCTAAATTAAAACCACATTCTAATTTATTAAGACTCTTCATTTTATATCGAATGGTTGAATACCAAGAAGGCCCTAAGTATTTTTCCTTATAACCCACACGTTTATATAAAGGGTAATCAAACCGAGAAGAGAGTTCACTTTTTGAATACTTAAATAAGTTTTTAAAGCTCCAATGGTTATCAACTTTTATAGGTTCTACATAAAAGAAATGAGCCATATAGTCTATTTCTTTTTTTCCTATACCATCGATTAACATTAGCTCATAGATAGATATCAACGGTTGTTGATAAACATAAGCTAATATGTTTTCAATTTGTTTTTCACTTAAAAAAGATAGCCTTTGTAATTCGTCCCTATTTACAGCATTAATATTAATTTTATGTTGATATTTCTTTTTTAACTCATCAAGGTATTCCCAGTCCTCTTCACTAGTTAAATTCTCATCTAAGTTAATATCGTCTAATAATAATAAGCTCCATGGCATTTTCGTATTTTGAGCTTCTAAAAAACAACAAAACAAAAATGTTTCAATAAGAAAAGTATAAATAGATTTATAGCACATAATAAAGTAAAAGAATGTTCTCAGAAAAGTTGTTAATTTGTATACTTATAGACTTTTTATAAAGCACTAAGGCAAGTATATGATATGCCCTAGGCATATCAATAAGATGACTAGGGCAAGTGACCCTTTTGACTAGGTCATCCTAAATAGAAAAAAAGTTGAAATAAAAACTAGGTAAGTTTGCAAAATAAATCCCAAAGAACAATACCCGAAGCAACAGAAACATTAAGAGAATGTTTCGTTCCAAATTGAGGTATTTCAATGCAACCATCTGAATGATTTATAACTTCTTGTTGAACACCATCAACTTCATTTCCTACTACCACAACATGTTTTTTAGTAGGGTCTAAAATCAAATCATTTAATAAAATACTACCCTCAACTTGTTCTACAGAATATATAATATAATCTTTTTGCTTTAATTCGTTTACAGCTGTTAATGTGCTTTCTCTATATTCCCAATGCACAGAAAACTCAGCTCCTAATGCTGTTTTATGAATATCAGGCTGTGGAGGAGTTGCAGTAATACCACATAAATAAATGGATTCTATTCTAAAAGCATCAGCTGTACGAAAAACAGAACCAACATTATGTAAACTTCTAATGTTATCTAATACGATGACTAAAGGAATTTTCTCTACCTTAGCATATTCATCAACATCCAATCTGTTGAGTTCGGTAATATTTAACTTTCTCATAATTCCACTGGTTTTAAAGCTATTACAAAGGTAGTTTTTAATATTAACAACCTGTTAATAAGTGTGGATAAGTTGTAAATTGATTGTCAACTCTATTTAATAACTTCCTCTTGTATTTTCTATAATTTCAATTGTATATCATATTATAATAGTAATCCAAATAAGTTATAAGCAATCTATTTAAAGAGTATAGACAGATAATTATAGCAATTGTTATTAATTTAGAGGATAAAGTTTTTAACTTTGTGTTTTATCAACAGTATGTTAATAAAGGTATATATATAGCTATATATCAATATATAAGCTATATTATTGGTGTTAATAGCCTCTTTATAACTATATATATTTCTATAATAACTTAAAAAACAATATTTATAGAAAGAATTTACAAACACTATTAACAGGCTATTATTATCAATATATATTTTTTAAACTTTAAAGAATAAATAATTATTATGGATAAGCTTGTAAAAAAGATAATAAACCTAAAAGAAAAAAAGAATGCAGTTATACTTGCTCATTTCTATCAAAAGGGCGAAATTCAAGACATAGCTGATTTTGTAGGAGATAGTTTAGCTTTAGCTCAGTGGGCTTCTAAAACTAAAGCTGATATTATTGTTGTTTGTGGTGTTCATTTTATGGGAGAAACAGCTAAAATACTTTCGCCTGATAAGAAAGTGTTGATACCCGATTTGGAAGCTGGTTGTTCTTTAGCTGATAGTTGTCCTGCAGATGACTTTAAAAAATTTGTAGAAAAACATCCCGATCATACTGTTATTTCTTATGTTAACACTACAGCAGCTGTAAAAACAGTGACTGATATTGTAGTTACTTCTACTAATGCTAAAGAAATAGTAGATAGTTTACCTAAAGATGAAAAAATAATTTTTGGACCTGACAAAAATTTAGGTAATTATATAAACTCAGTTACAGGTAGAAATATGATTTTATGGGATGGTGCTTGTCATGTGCATGAGCAGTTTTCTGTAGAAAAAATACTAGAGTTGAAAAAAGAATACCCTAATGCTGAATTAATAGCTCATCCTGAGTGTAAAAACACAATAATAAAATTAGCCGATTTTGTAGGTTCAACTTCTGCCTTATTAAAACATGCTTTATCTAGTAGTAAGAAAGAATTTATTGTAGCTACAGAGTCAGGTATTTTACATCAAATGACTCAAAAAGCACCTGATAAAAAGTTTATTCCAGCACCTCCTAATGATAGTACTTGTGCTTGTAATGAGTGTAAATATATGCGATTAAATACATTAGAGAAGTTGTATCATTGCTTAGAAAATGAGAGTCCTGAAATAAAAATAGAACCTAAAATAATAGAGAAAGCAGTAAAACCAATACAGAAAATGCTTGATTTATCAGAAATGTTAGGATTATAAATGAAATAAGATAGATTACAATATTATAAAAAGCCTTAATAAAACAATCATTAGGGCTTTTTTTATGATATACGTTTGATTCTTAAATATTATCTATAACTTTGTGAGCAAAATAAAAAATAAATGTGGAAAGATTTGAGTAGCTTGCAACCACAGAAAAAAATGCTAAAATAACGAACTTCACTTTTTCTGAAAATAACACTACTCTTTTTCTTTCTCATAAAATCAATAATGATATGGGATATTTATTTACTTCTGAATCAGTGTCTGAAGGACATCCTGATAAAGTTTCTGACCAAATTTCTGATGCTATATTAGATGAGTTTTTAGCTTATGACAAAAACTCTAAAGTTGCTTGTGAGACTTTAGTAACAACAGGACAAGTAATATTAGCTGGAGAGGTTAGTTCTGAAGCATATATAGACTTACAAGAAGTAACACGTTCAGTTATTAAACGCATAGGTTATACAAAGGGAGAATATATGTTTGAAAGCAACTCTTGTGGTATATTATCTGCTATTCATGAACAAAGTGCAGACATCAATAGAGGTGTTGAACGAGAATCTCCAATGGATCAAGGTGCAGGAGATCAAGGAATGGTTTTTGGTTATGCTACGAATGAAAGTGATAACTATATGCCTTTACCTTTAGACTTATCACATCGTATATTAAGTATTTTAGCGGATATAAGAAGAGAGGGTAAAGAAATGACTTATTTGCGTCCCGATGCAAAAAGCCAAGTAACTATTGAATATTCAAACGAGGGTATTCCTCAGCGTATTCACACTATAGTTGTTTCTACTCAGCATGATGAATTTATAGAACCTACTGATTCTTCTTCTAAATCTCAGTTAGAAGCAGACAAAAAAATGCTAGAGGTCATTCGTAAGGATGTTATAAATATTTTAATACCTAGAGTGATAGCTTCTATTCAATCGGAGTCTGATAATCCTAAACGAATATTAGACTTATTTAATGAAGATATTATTTATCATGTCAATCCAACGGGTAAATTTGTTATTGGAGGACCTCATGGAGATACTGGCCTAACGGGAAGAAAAATAATAGTAGATACTTATGGAGGAAAAGGGGCTCATGGTGGAGGAGCATTTTCTGGTAAAGACCCTAGTAAAGTAGATCGTAGTGGAGCTTATGCAGCTAGACATATTGCAAAAAATGCTGTTGCAGCAGGTGTTGCTGATGAAATGTTAGTACAAGTTTCTTATGCTATTGGAGTGGCTGAACCAATTAGTGTTTTTGTAGATACCTATGGAAAATCTCATGTTGATTTAAGTGATGGAGAGATAGCTAGAAAACTAAATAAAATATTCGATTTACGTCCTAAAGCTATAGAAAATAGATTAAAACTTCAAAATCCTATTTATAGTGAAACAGCAGCTTATGGACATATGGGAAGAACTCCAAGAATTGT
Organism: Bacteroidales bacterium; assembly: GCA_012518235.1. Lineage (GTDB taxonomy): Bacteria > Bacteroidota > Bacteroidia > Bacteroidales > Bacteroidaceae > Bacteroides_E. The sequence goes on along the minus strand of JAAYSY010000206.1, from coordinate 42 downwards.
AAAAAAACACTTTGCATCTCGATATGAAGGAAATAAAGAGAT
>JAAYSY010000205.1 GCA_012518235.1 Bacteroidales bacterium | reverse complement strand
GAGAGTCGTATCAATTTTACTGAAAGTACTTGCATAATCTATTTCCTTGAGGTTATCGGATATAGTAATGAAATTATCGCTAAGAATATTTAGCTTATTGGTTAGTGGTTGTAAATCATTATTTACAATTCTATTGATTTCCTTTGTAGTTGATGCTAGAGATGCTGTTGTTTGTTCTACATTATTTAATGTCTTAGCGATATTAGGATTAGTTAGCAGTGTGTTTAAGGAGATCAAGACAGTATCCAATTTAGGGAGTATTTGTTTTACTTGAGGTATTAACGAATTAGCTCTATCTAACATACCTTCAGACATACGTCCTATAATGGTATCACCTGGAACGTGTTTTTGTGATCGGTCTTCGGCTAAATGTAAATTCATAGTAACATCACCCATTAAACCAGTTACTAGTTCAGCACAGCTTCCTTGAGGGATGAGTAAGTCATCATCTAGTTCTACTGCAACAACCACATTTCCTGGGTCGTGAAAATCATATTTCATATTTCTAACAATACCAACTCTAAATCCATCACTATATACTGGAGCCGATTTAGCTAAGCCATTCACATGTTGAAATTTTACGTAAATGTGGTAGGTAGGCTTAAATATATCTATTCCTTTTAAGAAATTGATTCCGTATATAAGAATTAGTAAAGCAGCGATTCCTGCTAAACCTATTTTTATTTCTCTTGTAAAGTATTTCTTCATAAGTTTTATTAATTATCTATTTCGTCTCTTTAAGAATTCTTTGATGGCTTCATTAATATTTGTTTTCTCTCCATTTCTAAAAGCTATAATAAACGCATCTTGGAATTTTGGAGCAATTTCCTTTCGTAGCCTTCTTATTTCATTATAATTTGAAGAAGCTCCAAAAGTATACTTATATAGGCCATTCTCAAAATAGTGTTCTATATTTTTAAGCCCTTTAAATCGAGTATCTGTTGTTTTTAGTTGTTCAGATGAGGTCATTATTTGTATTTTAAAAATGATTTCATCCTCCGATTCAACAATAGGAGTTTTAACTTTCTTAGTCGTTGTTTGTGGGGTACTTTCTTCTACAATTTTAGGTTGAGGGCTTAGTACATTATTATCATCAACGTTGGGAGTATTTGTTTTTTTAAAAGGCTCCTCTTTCATAGTATTAGGTGTACTATTAGCAGTAATGGTTTTTTCTTTGTTTTTTGTGGTTTTTAATTCGTGACTGTTTTTGTATTTTTTAAATGCATTATAAATACCATAAGCCATGTTTTCTTGCCCTGTGCTTGTATTTAAGTACCGTTCTTCTTCTAGTGTAGATATAAAACCCAATTCAACTAAAATGCTTGGCATTGCAGTTTCTTTAAGCACTAAAAAACCCGCTTGATGGACTCCTTTATCAATTCGGTTACAATGATTTTTGAATTCGTTTTGTACCATTGAAGCAAACTCAACACTTTGGGCCATGTTTTTATCTTGAATAAATTCAAATATAATATACGATTCAGATGAATTAGGATCAAATCCTGCATATCGAGTTTTATAATCATCCTCATAAAGAATCACCGAGTTTTCTTTTTTCGCAACATCTAAGTTAGCTTGAGATTTAGCAAGACCTAGTGTCCAAGTTGATGCTCCTTTTACGGTTTTTGAACCTGATACTGAATTGGTATGAATAGAAATAAAAAGATCCGCCTTAGCTTTGTTTGCTATTTCTGCTCGTTTCATTAAAGGAACAAAAATATCAGTTTGACGAGTATATATAACCTGTACGCTTGGTGCGTGTTGCTTGATTAATCGTCCTAGTTTAAGTGATACATTTAGATTAATATCTTTTTCTTTTGAAATTTTTCCTACAGCACCTGGATCATGACCACCATGTCCTGGATCGATTACTACTGTGAAGTTTTGACTTAAAGTATTACTTATAAAGCCAGGAAGTAGTATAAAAGAGCAGAATAATGTACTTATTATTAATAATCTACGAAGTTTCATATTATTATATACTAATGGTGCAAATTTAACTGAAATAAGTGAAAACTCAATATTGAAAATGAGTTTAAAAAGTTTATATAAAATATTAAACACTCTATGATTAAAACAAGCTTTAAGATACTTTTGTTTCAAAAAACAAAAAAAGGGAGTTATGATGTTTATAAAGTCTATAATAAAGTTTTACTTTGTATGATTTTTCAATTGTTTCTGAATTATTTTATTAAGAATTATAAGAGTGATTATTAGTTTTTTGAAAAAATGGACACTGCCTATTGCTATGATAATAGGAGCATTGACCTATCCAATAATGGTAAAGTTGTCTTTTTTTACTCCCTTCCTCATTTTTACTATGTTGCTATTGACATTTTGTAAAGTGTCTCCACGCAAATTGAGATTTAAACCACTTCATGCTTGGTTGTTATTATTTCAGATTTTAGTATCAATAATTCTTTATGTTTTAATAGCTCCTTTCAATGAACTTATTGCTCAGGCATCATTAATTTGTATAATATGTCCAACTGCGACAGCAGCTTCAGTTATTACCGATAAATTAGGAGGAGATGCAGCAAGTATAACAACTTATACATTAGTTATAAATATTGTAGTAGCTATTTACATACCCCTTGTTTTTCCGTTTATTACTGATAGTGGTGATTTATCTTTTATACAATCTTTTGGTATTATTATGAGTCGTGTTTTTCCTTTGCTAGTAATTCCTTTTATCTTAGCATGGTTGTTAGAAATGTACTCAGAAAAATTACATGCTATATTTCTTTCTTATAGTGGATTAGCTTTTTATTTATGGGCCATTTCATTAGCTATAGTAACTGCTCAAACTATTTATGCTATGGTTAACCATCCAGCAGATGGAAAAACAGAATTACTTATAGCGCTAGTAAGTTTAACGATTTGTTCTCTTCAATTCTTTATAGGGAAATTACTAGGAACACGTTATAATGATCGGATAGCAGGAGGGCAGGCTTTAGGACAGAAAAATACAATATTAGCTATTTGGATTACTCAATCTTATTTGAATCCTTTAGTGTCAATTGGTCCAGGAACGTATGTTTTATGGCAAAATATTATTAATAGTTATCAGTTGTGGAAGAAAAGGAAGAAAGGATAGTTTGCAAAAGTAAAATATCTTTTAAAATGTTTGATGATGAATAGGAGTGAGTAGCAAGTTAACTTAAAATGATAAAAAATGAACATAGAAAGAATAATAAATACCTATTATATAGAAGAGAGTGAGTTAAAGAGAATACTTTTAAGTCATAGTGAGCAAGTAGCTAATTTAGCATTAAAATTAGCAAAGAAGTCGTCTCTGAAGCTTGATGAGCAGTTTATTTATGAAGCAGCTATGCTACATGATATTGGTATTTTTAAGACACATGCTCCTGGAATACAGTGTTTTGGTACTTATCCGTATTTAAGCCATGGATATTTAGGTGCTGAAATATTAAGAAAAGAAGGTTATCCACAGCATGCATTAGTTTGTGAAAGGCATACAGGTGCAGGATTGACTAAAAAAGATATCGTTGAGTTAAACCTCCCAATTCCTATAAAAGATATGATGCCTATTTCATTAGAGGAGCAATTAATTTGTTTTGCAGATACCTTTTATTCAAAGACACATTTGGGTGAGGAGAAAAGCTTAGAGGAAGCTCGTGAAAGTATAGCTAAATATAGTGAGGTAGGTGCTAAACGTTTTGATAAGTGGTGTGAACTTTTTATATGATATCTAAATAAGTATTAAAAGAGATTTTATTCTATTATATTAGTAGAGATTATGTACTTTTGCTCATTAAAGTATAATTATATTAGGCAAATGGTGCCATTGAGACGTAAAATAACTACATCTTTTATTCTAACTATATTGTTTTTGTTGCTTACTAATAAAGCTATAGCACAACAAGAGGGTAATATTGAGCCTGTTTTGCCTATAGATTCTTTAGTAACAACGGCTGCTATTGATGGCGATAATATGATAGATGATTCGTTACGTATGTCCAATGATTCATCTATTGTAGTTCAGACGGATTCATTAAAAAAACAGCCAAAGTCTAAAAAACAACCTCTTGATGCTCCTGTTTTTTATGAGGCTAACGATTCTATTGTTTTTACTCAAGAAGGGTATGCTCATTTATATGGAGAAGGTAAAGTAACGTATGAAAACATTGAGTTAGAAGCCGAGACGATTACTATGAATATGGATAGTAGTACAGTTTTTGCACGTGGATTGACTGACTCTTTAGATGTAATTAAAGGACGTCCTGTTTTTAAAGATGGAGAAACTCCTTACGAATCTGAAACAATACGTTATAACTTCAAGTCAAAAAAAGGTTTTATTCATAATATTGTCACCCAACAAGGCGAAGGATATGTAACGAGTTATAATGCTAAGAAAGGAGCAGAAGATGAGATCTTTATGCAAAGTGGCCGATATACCACTTGTGATCATCATGATAATCCCCATTTTTACTTTCAAATGACTACAGCAAAAGTAAAACCTAAGAAAAATGTAGTAGCTGGTCCCGCATATTTAGTTGTTGAAGATGTACCTCTTCCCATAGCTGTACCCTTTTTCTTTTTCCCTTTTACATCTAGCTACTCTTCTGGAGTGATTATGCCTACTTATATGGATGACTATAACCGAGGTTTTGGTTTAACTCGAGGAGGTTATTATTTTGCTATGAGTGATATTATGGACTTGAAGCTTACTGGAGATATTTTCACAAAAGGCTCTTGGGCTTTAGGTTTAGAAACAAATTATAATAAACGTTATCGTTATTCGGGTTCGTTACATGCCGATTATCAAGTTACAAAATTAGGAGATAAGGGACTACCTGACTTTTCTGTGGCTAAAGATTTTAAAGTGGTATGGTCACATAGACAAGATGCTAAAGCAAATCCTTTTTCAACTTTCTCTGCTCAAGTTAACTTTGCTACAAGTAGTTATGAGCGTTCAAATATTGATAACTTATATAACTCTAATTTATTAACTCAAAATACTAAAACTTCGAGTGTTAGTTATTCTAGGAGTTTTCCTGATCAAGGCGTTACACTTTCCAGTACTTTTAATATAGCGCAGACGATGAGAGACTCCTCTATTGCTGTAACATTACCCGATTTAAATATAACAATGAGTAGAAAATTTCCATTTAAGAGGAAACGATCTGCAGGTGATGAAAAATGGTATGAAAAAATATCATTAAGTTATTCTGGTAGAATGACAAATAGCATTAAAACTAAGGATAACGAGTTGTTTCAAAAGAGCTTAGTTAAAGATTGGACGAATGGAATGCAGCATAATGTTCCAATTAGTGCAACTTTCTCTTTGTTTAAGCATTTCAATCTATCTCCATCGGTTAGTTATACAGAACGGTGGTATAGTAAAAAGATAATGAAGGAGTATGATCAGGAACAGAAAATGTTGTTGCCTACTGATACTATTTATGGTTTCCATCGAGTATATAATTACAATGCTAGTTTAAGTCTTAATACCAAGTTATATGGTATGTATAAACCCATGTTTATGAAGAGCAAAGATATACAGATTAGACATGTATTTACTCCTCAAGTCTCATTAAGTGCAGCTCCCGATTTTGGAGCATCACGTTTTGGTTATCATAAAGAATACACTGATGCTAATGGTAATCAACAATATTACTCACCTTATAGTGAGCAACCTTTTGGGGTTCCTGGAAGAGGGAAGCAAGGGGTTGTTTCTTTTGATATTTCAAATAATATTGAAATGAAATACAAAACCAAGAGTGATTCTGTAGTAAAGAGAAGCTTAATAGACGAGTTAGGTGCTAGTTTGTCGTATAATTTTGCTGCTGAGAAACGTCCTTGGAGTGATTTGTCTATGCGACTTCGTTTAAAGTTATCTAAAAACTATACCTTTAATTTAAATTCATCTTTTGCTACTTATGCGTATCAGTTTGATAAAAATGGAAATGTATATGTAGGTGATCGTACAGAGTGGTCGTATGGCCGTTTTGGTAGGTTTCAAGGTTGGGGTTCTTCTTTTACTTATAGTTTTAACAATGATACTTGGAAGAAGTGGTTTGGTAAGAAAGATGATAAGCAGACTTCAGATACTCCTCCTGCAACTGATGATTGGGAAGATGATTCAGAATATGATACTGCTCCTAAAAAGACTGTTAAAGAAGCCGAGGCTGACTCGGATGGGTATCAGGTATTCAAAATGCCATGGTCATTAAATGTAAACTACTCTTTTAATATTCGTGAGGATACTTCTAAGCCGATTAATGAAAAAACAATGCGTTATCCTTATAAGTACACCCATAATATTAATGCCTCAGGAAATATTAAGATTTCTAATCGTTGGACAATTAATTTTAGTACGGGATATGATTTTACGGTTAAGGAAGTAACTCAAACCTCCATGTCCGTTTCGCGTGACTTGCACTGTTTCAATATGTCTGCAAGTATATCTCCTTTTGGTCGTTGGAAATACTATAACTTTACCATTCGTGCCAATGCAAGTATGTTACAAGATTTGAAATGGGATCAAAGAAGTCATACACAAAGCAATATTCAGTGGTATTAGTTCTATATAACTATCCGATTTGTTGTTGATCTTTGTTTTGTTAGTAAGTAGCAATAATCAAGTTTGCCTCTGAACTTGTTTTTTATTCACCTACCATTCAATAGGGCTCATATGGTGAGAAGACAAGTATTTATTTGTTTTGCTAAAATGATTGTTGTTCCAAAAGCCACGATAGGCAGCTAATGGGGATGGATGTGCAGACTCTAGCACTAAATGTTTATTTCGGTCAATAAAAGCACCTTTACGCTGTGCATATGCACCCCAAAGAATAAAAACTAGATTCTCTTTTTTCTCAGCTAATAAGCGGATAACAGCATCTGTAAAAAGTTCCCACCCTTGGTTTTGATGCGATCCCGCTTGCCTTGCTCTCACTGTTAAAGTTGCATTTAATAAAAGTACACCTTGTTTGCCCCAGCGAGTTAAATTGCCAGATGTAGGTATCGGGATATCTAAATCGTTATTGATTTCTTTGAATATATTTTGTAATGAAGGTGGAAAAGGAACTCCATCGTTAACAGAAAAGCAAAGCCCATGAGCTTGGCCAGGTCCATGGTATGGGTCTTGACCAAGCAGAACTACTTTCGTTTCATTAAAGGGACAAAGATTAAAAGCATTAAATATTTGTGATCCTGGAGGATAAATAATGTGATTCTTATACTCCTGTTTTACAAATTGGGTAAGGTTGTAAAAATAATCTTTCTTGAACTCTTTTTGTAGTTGCTCTTTCCAACTAGATTCAATTTTCACGTCCATATAATAACTTTTTTTATATACCTCAATATTATATAAGTGGTATTTGATGCTCTTTACACTCTTTTCTCATTTGTTCGGGCCAGATGCTTGCTTGAATTTCTCCTATGTGTGCTTTTCTTAAATAAAACATACACAGTCTAGATTGACCAATTCCTCCACCAATAGATAGGGGTAATTCATCATTTATTAAGCGTTTGTGAAAGTATAGCTCTAAACGATCTTCTTTTCCTTCCTCTTTAAGTTGATGAAGCAATACAGGTTTATTTACACGAATACCCATAGAAGATAATTCCATGGGCTGTTCTAAAACACTATCCCAAACAAGTATATCACCATTTAAACCAGGATAGCCATTCAGACCAAGTGTAGTATAGTCATCATAGTCAGGAGATCTATTATCGTGCTTTTTTCCGTCACTCAGTTTGCTTCCAATACCTATAATGAATACAGCGATGTGTTTTTTTGCAATAGCATGCTCTCTCTCTTTAGGTGATAAATCAGGATACATGCTACGTAATTCTTCAGCATGAATGAAATGAATATTTGGAGGTAAGATAGGACGAATTACAGGATACATTTCGTATACCATGTATTCAGTACGTATCATTGCACCATAAATTCTATTAACTATATCTTTTAAGAAATCAATATTTCTATCTTCATCTGTAATTACACGTTCCCAGTCCCATTGGTCCACATATAATGAATGTAGGTTACCCAATTCTTCATCTGCACGAATTGCATTCATATCGGTATAAATACCATAACCCGTATCAATAGTATAATCGGCTAATGTAATTCGCTTCCATTTGGCTAGTGAATGGACTACTTCTGCTTCAGCATCTTGAAGATCTTTAATAGGGAATGAAACAGGGCGTTCTGTGCCACTTAAATCATCATTAATACCCATACCTTTAAGAACAAATAGTGGAGCAGTAACTCTACGTAGTCTAAGCTCAGCAGATAAATTTGTTTGAAAAAAATCTTTTATTTGTTTAATACCCAGTTCTGTCTGTTTCAGATCTAATAAAGGTTTATATCCTTTTGGTTTTATAAGATAGCTCATATATGGCGTGCTAGTTTTAATTTTTGTGTAGCAAAGATAGGGAATAATAATTAAAATGCGATTTTATACAGCTATATTCTGACACTTTGAGATAGCTTTTTCATCTAACTTATCTTATTATCAAATACGTTTACAACCCAGGTGTAAATTTAAACATTAGATTAGGTTGAGTTTATTTTTTTATCTACTTTTGTGTTGAATATACAATAAGGCTCGGTAGCTTAGTTGAATAGAGCGTCAGATTCCGGTTCTGGAGGTCGTGGGTTTGAGTCCCACCCGAGTCACATAGAATAAGCGAGGGTATAAAATTTAAATTTTATACCCTCGCTTATTCTACTACATTTTGTATTACACTCCTTCTTTAAGTTGATCTATTCTATATGACTAGGACAAGTAATGCGCTTGTCCTAGTCATATAGAGTGTTTGCCCTAGTCATATAAGTTTATGAAATAAGGGGTACTTTATACCTTGATTAAGAGCCATGAATCAGTAGAAGTAAAGTGTACTTATTTCGGATCATACCGAAAAGCTGTGGGATTTTCATATTAAGCATAAATTTTAGTTAAACGATAAATAAAGAAGTTCACATCTCTTACCCCTCTTAAACTAGCTCTAAAAGATTTGATTTTAGCATTGAAG
>JAAYSY010000034.1 GCA_012518235.1 Bacteroidales bacterium | reverse complement strand
TAAAAACAACACCATCAAAATAAAAAGATGGTGTTGTTGAAGTGTTTTTATTGTTTGTTTACGACTTGTCTTATAGCCACTAGGTGAGTTAATAAATCTTCTAACAGATCTAACTGAAGCATGTTTGCTCCATCACTTTTTGCTACACTTGGATTTTCATGAGTTTCAATAAAAAGTCCATCGACACCCACAGCAACCCCAGCTTTAGCTACTGTCTCTATCATTTGAGGTAATCCTCCCGTAACACCACTCGTTTGATTAGGCTGTTGCAACGAGTGTGTAACATCTAAGATTACAGGAAAACCAAAGGACTGCATTTCAGGAATACCTCGATAATCAATAACTAAATCTTGATAGCCAAAGGTTGTTCCTCTTTCAGTAACCATAACCTCTTTATTACCCGTCTCTTCCACCTTATTTATTGCAAAACGCATGGCTTTAGGAGATAAAAACTGACCTTTTTTGATGTTTATTATTTTACCTGTTTCTCCTGCTGCAACGAGTAAATCGGTTTGACGGCAAAGAAAAGCAGGGATCTGTAAGACATCCACGTATTCAGCTGCTAATTTAGCTTCTTCTGCTGCGTGTATATCGGTTACAGTTGGAATATGAAACGTGTCACTTACTTTTTTTAGCACCTTAAGCGCTTTTATATCTCCAATTCCGGTGAAAGAATCGAGCCTTGAGCGATTGGCTTTACGATATGAACCCTTGAATACAAAAGGGATATTTAGTTTGTTTGTAATAGTAACAATACGTTCAGCTATACGTAATGCCATATCTTCTCCTTCTATTACACATGGTCCAGCCAGTAAGAAGAAATTATCTTTAGGGTTTTTTGTTAGTTGTTCTATAGTCATGATTCTAAATATATTAATTAGCACTAGACAAATATAATCTTTTCATAAGATTTCTAAGACAATATCGACCTTTTTTGACATGGGTAGCGTTGCATCTATCCAGTGTATATTGAAACCTTTGCGTTCCATTCGTCTGAACCAAGTCATTTGTCTTTTTGCGAATTGATGGATAGCTATTTCGAGCTGTTTGAACATTTCCTCAAAGGAAAGTTCTCCTATGATGTGTTGCGTTACAAACTTGTACTCTAATCCATAATAGATTAAATCATCAGGAGTTAGCCCTTTGTCAAGAAGGTGTTGTACTTCTTGTATCATACCTTCCTCAAGTCTTTCTTTAAGTCGGTTTGTTATTTTTTTACGACGCAAGTCGCGTTCAATATCTACTCCAATGATAAGACTTTTTAGTTCAGGAAACCCTCTTTGGGGTAACTTTTCTTTGGCATAATACATTTCAATTTCAATAGCACGGATGGCTCTATTTGTCGTGTCAATATCTGTTGTATTATGTAGTGTTTTATATTGACTTAATATTTCAGATAGTTCTTTTAATGATTTATTTTTTAGCTCTTGTCTTAATTTTGGATTTTTAGGAACTTGTGCTAATTCATAACTATCTAATACCGATTCTAAATATAGCCCTGAACCTCCACAAAGAATAGGGGTGATGTTTCTATCTTTCAACTGATTATAAACAGTCAGGAAATCTCTTTGGTATTCAAAAATACTATACTTATAGCCGGGTTCAACTATATCTATTAAGTGATAGGGAATCTGTTTGCCCTTTACAGTATAATCAATTAAGTCTTTTCCCGTTCCAATATCCATTCCCTTGTAAATTTGCCTTGAATCACCACTTATAATTTCGGTGTTTAATTCGTAGGCTAAAGCAGCAGCAAAAGAAGTTTTTCCAGATGCTGTGGGTCCTAATATGGTTATTAAATCGTATTTCATATTCTCTTTTATTCTTGTTCTAAAACAAAGATAAAGAAAGAAAGGTGATTTAATTTATAGTTCATCTAAAAAGAACATATAAAAAAAAGAGAGTTGTTTAATAAACTGAACAACTCTCTTTTACTATTGGAATCAATTTAGTTATTGAATACTAAACGATCACCTTTTGCATCGATAACAATGGGTTTTGTACGATCTATTTCATCCGCTAATAATTTTTTAGAAAGATCATTTAATAAGTAACGTTGAATAGCACGCTTTACAGGACGAGCACCAAACTCAGGGTTATAACCTACTTTAGCTACAAAATCAATAGCTCTATCTGTTAAACTCATTTCGATACCTGATTCTTCTAATCTATTTTTGACAGCTTCTATTTGTAGTAACACAATTTTTCTAATCTCTTGTTGCGTTAAAGGTAAAAACATTATTGTTTCATCAATACGATTTAAAAATTCTGGCCTGATTGTTTTTTTCAACCTATTCATCACCTCATTTTTCGTTTCATCGATGATTGACTTTTTGTTCTCTCCTTTCATTTTCTCCATTTGACTTTGGATATATGCACTACCCATATTAGAAGTCATTATAATAATGGTATTTTTGAAATTCACCACTCTACCTTTGTTGTCAGTCAATCGCCCATCATCTAATACTTGCAGTAAGATGTTAAATACATCAGGGTGTGCCTTTTCTATTTCGTCAAATAATACAACAGAGTAAGGCTTACGTCGAATAGCCTCTGTTAATTGTCCCCCTTCATCGTAACCTACATATCCTGGAGGTGCACCAACAAGACGAGATACACTATGTTTTTCTTGATATTCACTCATATCAATACGAGTCATCATTGATTCATCGTCGAATAAAAACTCAGCAAGAGCTTTCGCCAACTCTGTTTTACCTACACCCGTAGTACCTAAGAAAATGAATGAACCAATAGGTCGTTTGGGGTCTTGTAATCCAGCACGACTTCTTCTAACTGCATCGGATACAGCCTCAATAGCTTCCTGTTGTCCAACCACTCTTTTTTCAAGCTCTTCTTCTAAGTGAACCAGTTTATCCTTTTCGCTTTGAAGCATTTTATTAACTGGAATACCAGTCCATCTAGAAACAACATCTGCTATATCTTCTGAGTCAACTTCCTCTTTAATCATAGCACTATCTCCTTGCATGCGATGCAGTTCCTTTTGAGTCTCTTCTATTTCTTTATTGAGAGCTTGAAGTTTTCCATAACGAATTTCAGCAACCTTTCCGTAGTCACCTTCTCGCTCAGCTTTTTCAGCTTCAAACTTTAAGTTTTCAATTTCTATTTTATTCTGTTGGATTTTGTTGATTAATCCTTTTTCATTCTCCCATTTGGCCTTGTAAGATTTCTCTTCTTCCTTTAGTTCTGCTAGTTCTTTAGCTAACTTTTCAAGTTTAGGTTCATCTTTTTCACGTTTAATAGCTACACGCTCAATTTCCAGTTGCAATATTTTTCTAGAAATCTCATCTAATTCCTCAGGTACAGAGTCAATTTCCATCCTAAGTTTTGCTGCTGCTTCATCCATTAAATCAATCGCCTTATCCGGAAGAAAACGATCTGTAATGTATCGACTACTTAATTCCACTGCAGCTATAATAGCATCGTCTTTAATACGTACCTGATGGTGATTTTCATAACGCTCTTTTAGTCCTCTTAATATAGAAATACTACTAAGCGTGTCGGGTTCATCAACTTGTACTACTTGAAAACGTCGCTCTAAGGCTTTATCTTTTTCAAAATACTTTTGGTATTCATCTAAAGTAGTAGCACCAATACTACGTAACTCTCCTCTAGCTAAGGCCGGTTTAAGAATATTTGCAGCATCCATAGCGCCGTCACCACGACCAGCACCTACTAGGGTATGGATTTCATCAATGAAAAGTATAATGTCTCCTTCCGATTGTTTAACCTCGTTGATTACAGATTTCAATCGTTCTTCAAACTCTCCTTTGTATTTAGCTCCAGCCACTAAAGCTCCCATATCTAAAGAGTATATTTGTTTGTTCTTTAAGTTCTCAGGAACATCACCCCTTAAAATACGATTAGCTAATCCCTCTACTATAGCAGTTTTACCAGTACCTGGCTCACCAATTAATATCGGATTATTTTTTGTTCTTCTACTAAGAATTTGCAGTACCCTACGGATTTCTTCATCACGACCTATAACAGGGTCTAGCTTTCCGTTACGTGCCGCAGAGATTAAATTAGTAGCATATTTTTCTAATGATTGGTAGGTGTCTTCACTAGTCTGTGAAGTTACCCGTTGACCTTGTCGTAAATCATCAATAGCAGCACGCATATTTTTTTCATTTACGCCTGCATCTTTCAAAATTGTAGAAGCGTTACTTTGAACAACTACTAAAGCTAAAAGAAGATGTTCTAAAGAGACAAATTCATCTTTCATTTCACTAGCTAGCTGAGTTGCTTTTTGAAAGACCTCATTGAGTGATGAACTCATATATGGATTTCCTCCAGACACTTTAGGATATGAAGACGCTTCTTTTTCTACAATGTTTTGAATCTGTTGATCATTTAACCCTAATTTTTGGAATATAAAGGCCGTTACATTTTCACCAACCTTCATAATACCTAACAGCAAGTGGGCGGGCTCAATCACCTGCTGACCGTTAGCCTGTGCACTATTTAATGCAGACTGTACGGCTTCTTGCGATTTAATTGTAAAGTTATTAAGATTCATATTTTATATTGTTTT
>JAAYSY010000204.1 GCA_012518235.1 Bacteroidales bacterium | reverse complement strand
TTTTTTGTGATTAGAATTCGATTGTTAAGCAAGGCAACCTGCCCTACACTGTCGTGTAGGCCATATTGACTTATCTTTTCAGTCAACTATTTTACGGTGCAATATTTTTAGTGGACAGTAGTGATCCTTTATAACTCATAAAATAATATTTGGCGGTATTTGTACTCTATTAGCATGGTTTGATAAGACCATAGTAGATGGGTTTTTTAACTCATTGGCTTGGGCTACTCATCGTTGCTCATACATGATTAAAGATTTACAAAATGGAAATGTTCAGAGTTATGCCATTATCTTCTTATGGGGATTAGTTATTATTTTGGTTGCTGTTTTATTTTTTGTCTTTGGACAGCTTTGGTTTTTATGAAATAAATAACGAATAGAAAATAGATACGATATGAATTTTTTGTCAATATTTGTTCTGATTCCACTTTTAATGATTCTGGCTCTATGGGCTTCGAGAAGCATTAAACAGATAAAAACAATCATGGTGGTTGGTTCATCTCTTTTATTGGCTCTAGCCGCTTATTCAGCTTGTTTGTATGCTCAGGTTAGGGCAGCAGGAGACACTTCGCCTATGCTATTTGCAAAAAGTATTGAATGGTATACTCCTTTAAATATATGCTATACTGTTGGAGTAGATGGTATTTCTATTGTGATGTTATTGTTAGCTTCCATCATAGTTTTTACTGGGGTTTTTGCATCTTGGAAAATGAAAATGCAAACCAAAGAGTATTTTATGTGGTTTAGTTTATTGAGTTTAGGAGTATTTGGCTTTTTTATCAGTCTCGATTTATTCGTAATGTTTATGTTTTATGAAATTGCTTTAATACCTATGTATTTGTTGATTGGTGTTTGGGGATCGGGGCGCAAAGAATACTCAGCGATGAAGTTAACTTTAATGTTAATGGGTGCTTCAGCTTTTTTATTAATGGGAATATTGGGTATTTATTTTGGTGCAGGTGCTGAAACCATGAATATATTAGAGATAGCACAATTGAATATACCAATTGAAATGCAACGCATATTTTTTCCTATAACTTTCTTGGGATTTGGGGTGTTAGGTGCACTATTTCCGTTTCATACATGGAGTCCTGATGGGCACGCTTCTGCACCCACTGCAGTTTCTATGCTTCATGCGGGAGTCTTGATGAAATTAGGAGGTTACGGGTGTTTTCGTGTAGCCATGTATCTAATGCCTGAAGCAGCCCATGAATTGGCCTGGATATTCATCATTCTAACGGGTATTAGTGTAGTATATGGTGCTTTATCAGCTTGTGTTCAAACGGATTTGAAATATATCAATGCTTATTCATCGGTATCGCATTGTGGTTTAGTCCTTTTTGCTTTGTTGATGATGACACAGACTGCTGCAACAGGAGCTGTATTGCAAATGCTTTCACATGGATTAATTACAGCCTTGTTCTTTGCTTTAATTGGTATGATATATGGACGGACACATACACGTGATATAAGACAGCTTCGAGGGTTGATGAAAGTTATGCCCTTTTTATCGGTTTGTTATGTTATAGCTGGTTTAGCAAATTTAGGTTTGCCTGGTTTTAGTGGATTTGTAGCTGAAATGACAATTTTTGTTGGTGCATTTGAAAACAATGATCTCTTCCATCGAGTTTTTACAGTTCTGGCGGTTAGCTCAATTGTGATAACTGCTGTTTACATTTTACGATTGATAGGAAGATCTATTTATGGTGAAGTTGAAAATAAAGAGTTTCTAACTTTGACTGATGCCACTTGGGATGAAAAATTTAGTGTTATTGTTTTAATTGTGTGCATTGTTACCATTGGTGTATTTCCCTTCTTGTTTTCTGAGCTTATTAGTGAAAGTACTGCTACAATCATAGCATCAATAATGAACATATAAAAGATTGAAAGAAATGAATTATAGTCAATTTTTACTTATGCGTCCTGAATTAACTCTATTAGCGTTAATTGTTTTTCTTTTGCTATATGATTTACTAGCAGGTGAAAAGGGACGAAAATATTATCATCTTGTTGCTTCTTTGGGATTAGTAGCACATCTGGTTTTTAATATATTGCCAACAGATGAACTTTCTATTTGTGGTGGTATGTATTT
>JAAYSY010000203.1 GCA_012518235.1 Bacteroidales bacterium | reverse complement strand
ATAGACGATGGAGGTGTTCCAACTAAACGAATATCTTTATAAATCTTTTTTACAAATAAGTAATACTTATTTCCACCATAAAAAGGTTTAAGCTCTAATTCAATAAAAGAAGAGGTTTTTATTTTGTTTTTATCGGCAAAACGCTTAGCTACGCCTCTTAAATAACGAGGAGAAAGATAGTTTACTCCCTCAGGATCATCATCTATTGCTAATTGTTCTTGAACAAAATTCGTAACATCATATATATCAGAGATAAATGTGATAGTTAGTCCTTTGCAATACAACTCTTCTTTATTATTCTTAGCCCAATATCCGTCAGTAAGGTAATCGTTTTCTACACTACTCAATTGTTGAATATTACCATAACCACAATGATGATTCGTCATTACTAACCCAGACTTGGATATAACTTCACCGGTACATCCTCTTCCAAAAAAGACTACAGCATCTTTTAGCGATAAGTTATTAGCATTATATATTTTTTCAATAGGTATCTCTAGCCCCATTTCCTTCATCAAAACCTCATTTTGTTCTTTAAGATCTGGCAATAACCACATCCCTTCATCTGCCCTAATCCTACCTATTAAGGATAAGAATAATACAGTAGCAATTAAAAATCTTTTATTCATAGTTTTACTTATTAAACAAAGAAGCCCACCAAAGTTATTGGTGGGCTTCTATATTAATTATTTACTCAATGATAGTCATTTCATCAATTAAATGTGAACAACCACCCAATTTATCTAGGATAAATAATACATAACGAATATCCACATTAATACAACGCTGTAAATCATCATCAAAAACGATATCACCACTTAATGACTCCCAATTACCATCGAAAGCCGTACCAATTAAATGTCCTTTAGCATTTAATACAGGACTACCTGAGTTACCTCCTGTAATATCGTTAGTCGATAAAAAACAAACTGGCAAATCACCATTTTTCATAGCATAACGACCAAAGTCTCGGTTTTGGATCAATTCTTTTAGTTCTGCAGGTACATTAAACTCCCTATCTTCAGGATTTTCTTTCTCAAGAACTCCATCAGTTGTTGTATAGTAATGATAATGTACGCCATCTCTAGGAGAGTACGATTTTACATTACCATAAGTCAAGCGTATTGTAAAGTTAGCATCAGGATACGAAGGAACAGGTAATTTCATTTCACCTAAACCACGAATATATGTTTTATGTAATACATTTAACTCATTTTTCAGTGGTTCCAGTTGCTCTCTTAATTCATTGAATTTATTCACTACAGAAGTATAATGAATGTAGATTAAATCTTTTTCTAATAATTCAATGGTTGGATTCTCTAAGTATTTATTCAAGTTTTCTTCAGATGCAAAAATAGAATGATCGTACATTTCATTAATAAAAGCTGTATAGTCACTAGCATATTCATTCTCAATAACCGAGTAAATGGCAGGTCTATCTTCAGCACTTATCATTTCGGCATATAAAGGAAACATCACTAAAGCTATTTTACGATCTACTTCATGATCGTAGTCTTTATTGTGAATTCTTTGATAAAAGTCTCTAAAAGCTTCTTTCTGTTTCTCCACTGCATCCTTATCATTTTTTTCTATTGCATCTTTCATTTCTCGGTATAAACGAGGAGAAGTAACAAACTCAATAGCACTTAAGAAAGCTTCGGATAGAGCAGTTAGCTGATACATTAAAGGTGAAGTTTGAGCTACAGCACCGTTAATTTCAGCAATTACATTCATATAATCAATATTATTCTGTTTCTCTGCAAATTGATTAAACTGTTGCTCTTGCTCTCTTTTTTGTCCCAATACATCATTATCAATAATTGCTTTATTCATACCAATAGAGTTCTTCCAGTAATTAGAAGACCCTGCAAATTTATTAGCATATTGAATACGTATTTTATCACTCTTATCCATTTCCTCTCTCAATACAGCTAAACGTTCTTCGCGTACTTGAATACGAGGATTATTAGTGGCTTCCATTCGTTCTTTAACCTCTGAAACCGTTAAATAACGACTTGTACTACCAGGAAAGCCCATAATCATAGCATAATCACCCTCTTCAATTCCCTTTAAAGAAATAGGAAGATGTTTTATACTTTTAAGAGGCTTATTATTCTCATCATACTCAGCAGGCTCCCCATTTTCATCAGCATAAATACGGAAGATTGAAAAGTCACCTGTATGACGAGGCCACATCCAGTTATCAGTTTCCCCACCAAACTTACCAATAGAAGATGGAGGAGCTCCCACCATACGTACATCGGAATATACTTTCTTATAAATCATATAATATTTATTTCCTGCATAAAAAGGAAGTAACTGAGGTTTAATTCCTTTTTTACCGTACAAATCACTTTCAGCATAAATCTCCTGCGCTACTTGATCTAAAAAAGAGTTTGTAAAAGATTCATATAGAGTAACCTCTCCCGATTCTACTTTATCATTAATAACCGAAGTAACATCTTCAATGCGGTGCACAAAAGTGAATGTTAATCCAGGAGTAGGAAGCTCTTCAGCACGGCTTTTAGCCCAAAAACCATCAGTAAGATAATCATGCTCAACAGAGCTATGCTGTTGTATAAAACTATAACCACAATGGTGATTTGTTAGAATCAATCCTTCAGGAGAAATGACTTCACCTGTGCAACCTCCTCCAAAAATACCTACTGCATCTTTTAATGAGACGCCATTAGGATTATACACTTGGGATGCTTTTAACTTTAATCCCTGTTTTTTCATTAACTCTATTGCATTTTGCTCTTGAAGTAATTGTAATAACCACATTCCTTCATCAGCTTTTAAGATTTGGAAACAAAATGTCAAAAAGAGTAAACTTAAGATTTTTACCTTATTCATTTCTATTTATTATAATTTAAACATTCGAAACATTTATAAACTTTAAAAAACTACTAATTCTTATTGATTTCAAAAAATTATTCCAATATTAGCAGATGCATTATTGATGCTATAAGTGCGAATTTAAATAAACTTAATGGTATAATCGTCATTCTGTTCACTTTATAAAGATATTTTATAAAATGAATCTGGTTATAAATTAATTAAGTATAATTTATTTTCAACTATAAGTATTGCACTCTATTTTTGTTGTATTATCAATGTTATGTTTAATAATGAGGAGATTATTCTATATTTTCACTGTTCTACTATTAACCACATCGTGTAAACAAAATTATACGATAGAAGGTAGTGCTACTATTTTTGGATTAGAAGGGAAAAAACTTTTCTTACGCACTTTACAAAAAGATAAATGGATCGATCTGGATTCTGCTGATATTGTGCATTGTGAATTTAAAATGCACGGAACAATAGACTCCACTGTAATGGCATCACTCTTTTTAGATAATCAAAACATTATGCCTATTGTATTAGAAAAAGGTAGAATTAAAATTACAATGGATAATGAAGAGATTACCGCACGAGGAACAATATTAAATAATACGCTCTATGAATACATCGGATTGAAAAATAATATTGAAGCTCAATTTGATGAATTAAGCAGAAATAGAACTCAACGAATGATAGAGAGTGCATCAATACGTAGGACTCATAATGAGTTTATGGAAGAGTACAATGAATTAAATGACAAACTCAAACGACTAACAGACTCTTTCATACAAAGAAACTATGAGAATGTTTTAGGACCTAACCTCTTTATGATGAGTTATGGAACAACAAACTACCCTCTTTTAACTCCTGATGTTAAAAGTATTGTTGACAAAGCACCCATAGAATTTAAAAACAATTATTTTATTAAACAGTTTGTATCCAAAGCAAAAGAAAATACAAGCAGACTGAAAGATCATAATAGACCCCACTCCATGGAATATAACGCTATCTATCAATAGAGTTATTATGATATTAATTGGCATCCTTTCCTAAAAAGCAACTTTCACCTACATTTATCTAATTAAAGATCTACAAATTGAATAAGACTTTGATTTATAGGTATCAAAAGAAAGAAAAAAATTTGCCTATCAACAACAATTAGATTACCTTTGCCCCGCTATTACGAGATAATAGCATAATTCAAATCATTAATTTAAACATTTAATTAAATGGCAACAAGAATTAGAATGCAAAGAAAAGGCCGTAAAAACTATGCTTTTTACGCCATTGTAGTTGCAGATCAAAGAGCACCACGAGATGGTAAATTTATTGAAAAGATTGGTACTTACAATCCTAATACCAATCCAGCTACAGTAGATTTGGATTTCGACCGCGCATTAGATTGGGTTATGAAAGGAGCTCAACCTTCTGACACTGTTCGCAGTATTCTTTCACGTCAAGGAGTGTATATGAAAAAACACTTACTAGGTGGAGTAGCTAAAGGTGCTTTCGACGAAGCAACTGCTGAAGCTAGATTTGAGTCTTGGTTAAAAAACAAACAATCAGGATTAGAGTCTATTAAAGAAGCTGAAAAAGAAGCAGCTGAAAAAGAAGCACAAGAACGTGTTGCAGCTGAAAAGAAAGCTAACGAAGAAAAAGCAGCAGCTATAGCAGAAAAGATTGCTGAAGAAGAAGCGGCTGCAAAAGCTGAACAAGAAGCAAAAGAAGCAGCTGAAAAAGAAGAAGTGGCAGAATCATCAGATGAAAATGATGCTCCTAAAGCTGAATAAGCATAGGACTCAATTTTAGATTGATAAACAAATTAAGGTGTCTATTTTATAGGCACCTTTTTGTTTTCTATACATTGATTTCCTAATCTTAAGTCATTTAATTTACCCCTCTTTTATTCTAAAGCAATAGATCTTTTACTGTACGTTACTCCCTAACCTTAACAACTTAAGGAAAGTTAATATTCAAAAAAAATAATCAAACTTCATTTATTTATTTTCATTTGTTCAACAAACATGTAAAAAAAGACATATCTTGTATAGATAAATGTATTATAAATTGATAAACAAATAATGTGTAAGATGCACATTAACAAGATAACATCATTTCTGTGAAAAAACACACCCTACTATTTCTTTTAACTGTCACTTTGTTATTGCTTTATTCATGTAAAGAAGATAAAAATATATCTACTTATCTCGTTTCATATAAAGATTTTGAAAACTCTGTAAAGGTTGATGGAATTGTTGAACCCGTGTTATCCACAAATATTCTTGCTGATGGCTATGGTATTATTGCTCAACTTATAGAAGATGGTGTTTTTGTAAATGAAGGAGATACTATTTGTATCATTGAAAATGAGGAGCTACAAAATAGATATGAACAACAAAAAACAGCTTTAGATAATGCTCAAGCTAACTTGAAAAAGACACAGGCTAATTTAAAAATGCAATATGCTTTATCAGAAGCAGAAGTAAAAAGTAATGAAGCAGCAACTCAAATTGCCCAATTGGATTCTGCACAACTTCAATACTACTCACCTAAACAACGACAAATAAGAGAATTAGAATTAAAAAAAGTATCCATTCAGAAATCTAGATTCGAGAAGAGACTGAGTACCTTATCTATTATTCAAAGTACAGAATTAAGAAAAATAGAGATAGAAATTCAGCGCTTAACCAATGAGGCAAAATCAATAAAATCTATTTTAGATAACCTAATTCTTATCGCTCCTAAACCTGGACTTGCAATACGGTCAAAAAACCCAATGACCAATAGAAAATTTCAAGTAGGTGACAATTGCTTTCGTAACTTTCCTATACTTTCTATTCCATCTATGGATAAAATGAAAGTTCTTATTCAAGCATCCGAAACGGATTATAGATACATAAATGTAGGAGATTCTATTTATTACACTTTTGATGCCTTACCTAATGAGTATGCTTGGGGTAAAATAGTGCATAAAACTCCGATAGGAAAAGAATTTCAACCTGGATCAAAGATTAAGTTCTTTGATATTGAAGCTTCTATCGATAGTTCTTCTATAGTACCTGAGCCAGGATTTTCAGCAAATTGCACCATTGTTTTAAAAGAGATCAAAGATACACTAGTTGTACCTCAAATAGCAATCAATGATTATGACTCAATAAAAGTAGTGTATGTGGATCAACCCCATGGATATGAGATGAGAGAAGTTCATATAG
Source organism: Bacteroidales bacterium (assembly GCA_012518235.1). Lineage (GTDB taxonomy): Bacteria > Bacteroidota > Bacteroidia > Bacteroidales > Bacteroidaceae > Bacteroides_E. Next base: position 1,074 of record JAAYSY010000203.1, on the reverse strand, counting down.
GTCAAAGTTCCTCAAAAGAAGCTGTGATAGCTAAAGGCCTTAGGAGTAATGAACGAATAACTTTACGAAAACCGTCAGAATCCAGTATAAAAAAGAAAACTTTATTAACAACTGATTCTATTTTCTAGAGCGAAAAATGAAACAATAAAATAAAACGATTAATAGTATATTATGAAATACACACATTCAATAACTTCATATAGAGCAACCCTGCTTTTAACCTTATTCTTTTTGTTTTCTTGCGATAACAAAGAGGCTCAACAAATTCCTATAGGAAAAGTCACTAAAGGAACATTCTATATTGATTTATACGAAGAGGGAGAAATTGAAGCTGTAAACTCCATTAATATTCTCTCGCCTGATATTTCTTGGCGATATGGAAATTTAAAAATAACACAAATTGTACGTGATGGAAAAGAAGTTGCTAAAGGAGATACATTAGTTATTTTTGATCCATCAGAAGTTGAAAGAGCTATTGTTGAAGCTGAAGGGCAACTAGAAATCAGTCAAGCAGAGTTGGAAAAAATGAAAGCTCAACATGAATCTGATTTAGAAGACTTAAACGTAGAGTATGAAGTTACGCGTATTTCATATGAAATATCTAAAATCAGAGTTGAATCGGCAGTCTATGAATCGGAAATAGCCAAACGTGAAATCGAACTTAATTTAGAACAAGCTAAGATCTCTTTAGATAGAGCAAAAGAACAAATTGAAAATAGAATAAAAGTTCAAGAAGAAGAAATTAGACAACAGAATTTTGGCATTGAACGCAATCGACAACGATTAGAAGAGGGTTATAAAACATTAGAACTTTTAGTTTTGACTTCCCCCTCCCCTGGAATTGCTATTATAGGTGAAAACTGGAGCACAGGTAATAAATTCCAAGTAGGTGATCAATGTTGGTCAGGGATGCCGTTGATTTTACTTCCCGACTTATCGTCTCTTAAAACAACTGCTAAAATAAATGAAGTTGATATCTCTAAAATAGCTAAAGGTCAACAAGTTGAAATTAAACCTGATGCGTTCTCAGATAGCACTTTTACTGGAAAAGTTATTTCTGTTGCGAACTTGGCT
>JAAYSY010000202.1 GCA_012518235.1 Bacteroidales bacterium | reverse complement strand
ATGATTTAAGCTATATGATAGTAAATAGTATCAAAGGGATGATTTCTTCTATGTTAAACAATAGATTGAATGAAATAACTCAAACAGAAAATCCTCCTTTTGTTTATGCTTCAGCTTATGACGGAATGTTTTTTGCTGCTAAAACTAAAGATGCCTTTACGGGGGTTGTTATTTGCAATGAAGAGGACATAAAAGAGAGTATAAGAACTCTATTAAGAGAGATACATCGTGCTGCACAATTTGGATTTACTGAATCAGAATATGCTCGTGTAAAAGCGGATTATCTAAGAAGTATAGAATCAGCATATAATGAAAGAGATAAAAACAAAAACGAATCTTACGTTAACAGTTATGTGCGTCACTTTTTAGATAATGAACCGATTCCTGGTATTGAAAACACGTATACTTTAATGAATCAAATTCTTCCTAACTTACCATTAGAAGCAATCAATGAAACAATGGGCCAACTGATTTCTGATAAAAATCAAGCTTTAGCTCTTTTTGGTCCAGAAAAAGAGGGCCTAGTATTCCCTACTAAAAATGAAATCGTTTCGCTTTTAACTGAAGTTGCTAATGAAGAGTTAACTCCCTATGAGGATACCGTATCTGATGAACCTTTACTCTCTACCCTTCCTCAAGGGGGCAGTATATTATCTGAAACAAAAGATGATACATGGGAAGCAACAGTTTTAAAACTTAATAATGGGGTAACCGTAGTTATTAAAGACACCGATTTCAAAGCTGATGAAATTCAAATGAAAGGAGTGAGCTTAGGAGGTACTTCACTATTTCCGAATAGCGAAATCATAAATATTAAAGTATTAGATGAAGTAATTTCAGTTGGAGGGCTAGGTAACTTCTCTAAGACTGATTTAGAAAAAGTCTTAGCGGGCAAACTAGCCTCTGTTTCACCTTATATAGGCGATAAAACTGAAGGTCTTATGGGTTATTGTTCACCTAAAGATTTTGAAACTTTAATGCAACTTACTTATCTTACCTTTACACAACAAAGAAAAGATGTGGAGGCTTTTAATTCCTATAAGAAAAGAGCTGAAGCAATGCTTAAAAATCAAGAAATGCATCCCTCAATAGCATTGGTCGATTCCATTCAAGAAGCTATTTACATGGGGCATCCACGCGCTATGCGATTAAAAGCCGAACAAATTGAACATATAGATTATGATAAAATCTTGGATTTATATAACGATCGATTTAAGGACGCTAGCGATTTTACTTTCTTTTTTGTTGGTAATGCAGACTTAGAGTTTGTTAAACCTCTTATCGCTCAATATTTAGGGGCTCTTCCCTCAATAAACAGAGAGGAAACCTTCAAAGACAATCAGATGAATACGCGTCAAGGTTTTTATGAAAATACGTTTATAAAGAAACAAGAAACGCCTAAAGCTACTGTCTTCATTTACTATAATGGTGATTGTCCTTATACCCTTAAGAATAACATACAATTAAGTATTTTAGATCAGATACTTAACATTATCTATACTGAAAAAGTTAGAGAAGAAGAAGGGGGGACTTATGGTGTTGGAGTTAGTGGCAGATTACAAAAACATCCTGAGGAAAAATTTGCACTACAAATATCTTTCGATACGGACCCTAATAAAAAACAAGACTTAACAAAAATCATTTTTAATGAACTAGATAAGTTAATAGCAGAAGGACCCTCAGAAGAAAACCTGCAAAAAGTTAAAGAATTTATGCAGAAAAAACACAAGGAAAACCTAAAAGAAAACAGTTATTGGTTAGGTGTTATGGATGAGCATCATTTTTCAGATGTAAACATGCATCAAGATTACGAAAAAACACTGCAAGAAATAACAGCTAAAGATATTCAAAACTTTGCAGCCTTACTGTTTAATCAAGGTAACCGTATTGAAGTTACCATGGTTAGCCCTGAAAAGGATAATTAAAACATAGAACTCATTATCTGCTAAATAATAAATATGTGGTCATTATTTAAAGAATTAAGATTACACAACAAGCTAGCAGCTCAAAGAAACCCCATGTTTGAAAAGAATAAATTTGCTAAGTTTTTTCTTTTCTTCGGGGGACTTTTTTGGGTGGGCTACCTTATTTTTTTAGGGGTTATCATTGCTTTTGCTTTAAAGAAATCTATCATCAATCTTGAAGCATATCAAGCATTGAATACGATTTTACCTCTTGTTTTGAGTTTGGATTTTTTAATGAGGTTTCCTTTACAAAAGCCGCCAACACAAGAAATTACCCCCTACTTATTACTACCCATAAAGAAGAAGCAAGTAATTGATTTTCTATTACTTCGCTCACTACCCCATTTTATCAACTTCTTTTGGTTTTGTTTTTTTATTCCTTTCGCCTTGATTACTGTAACCTACACTTATGGCCTATCAGGTGTTATTTTATATAATCTAGGAATATGGTTACTTATATTAGTAAACAACTATTGGTATATACTTTGTCGCTTACTAATTAATGAAAAAACAATTTGGGTTTTGTTACCCACTCTTTTTTACTTAGCTCTAGGTTTGCTTATTTTCCTTCCCGATCAAAGTCCTATAGGCTATTTTTTCAGAGCATTAGGAGACTATTTAATTGAAGGAAGATTAGTAGCCTACATTGGCGTTCTGGGCTGTATTGTTGCGCTATTTTTTATCAACCGAGTGGTAGTTAGCAAGCTAATCTATTCTGAAACAAGTAAGTCACAAGACTCTACAAAAGTACTCACCATCTCCTCCTATAGTTATTTAGAACGTTTTGGTGAGATTGGGGAATTTATGAGATTGGAATTAAAGTTACTATTAAGAAACAAAAGATGTAGAGTTTCATTACGTAGCATAGCTTTTCTTGTAGTTATCTTCTCTCTTCTGATTAGTTTTACACCAGCTTATGATGGAAAATTCACCAGTAACTTCTT
>JAAYSY010000201.1 GCA_012518235.1 Bacteroidales bacterium | reverse complement strand
TTTTTATAATTTATTGTGATTTTAATTCACTCTTTTTATTGTAAATGTACTATTTTTCAACTAGTAATGTAGTATTCCATTACATATGAAACAAATGCATTAATTAAACAATAGTATTAAAAGATAACAATAATATTTCTATGAATAATATACCTAGTTTTTCAAGCAGATTAAGACAGAATATAGTTACTGTTCCTGAGATTATTCAAACTTGTAGTGGAATTAAAGTTTTCGGTCAACTATTAAAGTCTTTTTTATTTAGCACAGATGTTGCTATTATACGAAATACAAATGCAAATGCTATTATTGCAGTGTATCCTTTTACACCTCAACCCACTATATCGCAAGCATTAATTACAGCAGCAGATAAACCTATTTTTTGTGGAATTGGGGGAGGAGTAACAACAGGAATTCGATCTATTGATTTAGCTATGGATGCTGAGTTTAGAGGGGCTCTGGGAGTAGTGTTAAATAAACCAACTCCAAACGATTTAATTAAACAACTAAGGGAGAAGATAGACATTCCTATTTTAGTAACTATTGTTTCTGAGAATGATGATATTAAAGGTAGGATTGATGCAGGTGTTGATTTCTTAAATGTATCTGGAGCCAATAAAACAGCAGATATTATTAAAAAGATTAGGGATATAGACAGTGAAATTGGTATCATAGCTACTGGAGGAAAAAGCGATGAAACCATAGCTTTAGCCATTGAATCGGGAGCAAATGCTATATCATATACTCCACCAACTACAGGAGATTTATTCAAAGGTATTATGCGTAGATACAGAGAGGAAAGTGTCTAAAAAAGAGTCCCCGTTACTTTGTATGTAACAGGGATTCGTAAACTAAACATCTATTTATTTAGTTATAACTAAGCTCTCTTTTTATCCTATATTAATGATCATGATCAGCATCGGAAGCTTCTTTATCTATGTGGATAGTTCCATGTGGGTGCTCTTTAGGAGCATAAATGGAATAAATTTTCATAGGTTCATCGCCCGTATTTATTACATTATGCCATTTACCAGCAGGAACAAAAATTGCAAAATCTTCTTTGGCATCACGAATAAAATCTAAATTCTCCTTACTATCACCCATTAAGACTCTACCTTGCCCTGCTTCTAAACGCAAAAACTGATCAATATCAGAATGAAGCTCTAATCCAACTTCGCCACCCACAGGTATAGACATTAAAGTTACTTGAAGATTTTTTCCTGTCCATAATGTAGTGCGAAAATTAGTATTACTTAATGTGTAATCATCTATATTTAACACCAGGGGCTCAGCACCATAATCTTTCAGTACCACAGCTTCTTTTTCTGTAGCAACATTATTTGTAACAATATCTGTAGTTTCTACATTAACTTCTTCAGTTTGTTTGTTGGTTTCATTACAGCCCAACAAAAGAAATGGGAGTGTTAACAGTAAAAATATGTATTTTCTCATCATAAATATGTAATTAGTAATTTTAATAAATTGAATAATGTTATTAATTCTCACTCTTACATAAGATAGGCATTTTAACTGACAAAAACAAATAGACTTTATGTTGAATTGTTTTAGACACAGTTTCATACTCAAATTACTCAAATCAAATAAAGATTATGAAAAGCTATAAGTAAGAGACATAACGCACTCTAAAAAAAGAAAGCTCTGGGTTTATTCCAAAGCTTTCTTTCTTAAATGTAAAAATCCTTTTTTATGCTCTATTTTATTAAGTTAATGCTACGATTAACAAAC
>JAAYSY010000033.1 GCA_012518235.1 Bacteroidales bacterium | reverse complement strand
AGGTTGGTTTGGAGGAGGGTATCATACCCTCCTACCCAAGGTTTTATATGAATTACATTAATTTAATAGTTTACTAAAACCCTGGGTAGGGGGTTTCGTAAACCCCCTCCAGACCAACCCAAACTCCCACTAATCTTTAAATGTTTAATATGTTCAGAATTTAAAAAACAATTATTCTAAATTTTAATCAATTTAAGAGATTAGTGGTTTTAATGAAGATGTTTTATAATTTTTACTCAATGAAGGATTCACTAATGGAAATCAAAAGTTATTTTGTTTTGAAAGAAATTTTCTATTAAAATAAAATGTAATATATTCATTTTATCAATAAGAATTTAATTTACCCACTTAGTCAATTATTTGAACAATATGCTGTACAATAATTCTTGCACCTCCTTATGTAAATGCAAAATTTTTGCCTTAATGAGTTAGCAAGTTAGCTTAAGTAATGGGAATATTAAATGGTGTAGGACTGCGCTAGAAAATAAAAATTGTATAAGTTTAGGTGGTTTTCAACAAAAAAAGTATAATATATATAATAAGAATAATTGGCGGGAGGTAAGCATAAGTGGAAAGAAATTATGATAGAAAATTAAAAGTTGATGTTTCTTCAGAAGAAAGAAATAAGTCTAATAAAGAACGGGAAAAGTTAACTAAGAAGTTATATCTTGGAGAAATTATAGAGAAAGAAAAACCTCAATTTACTACAAACAATTTAATATTATCTCCAGTAGGATCGGGAAAGTCTTTCTTAATAGAAGAAAAATTAATCCTAAAAGATTACAAAGGAACTATTTTATACTTGACTTCGAATACAGCATTAAAAGATTCTTTAGCACCAGATAATAATGAATTAAGAAAAGAATTTGCAGAAAACAACAAGTCAAAAGGATTTTTTACTTCTCAGAACAAAAAGAGATATGGAAATGTCCCATATAAAGTTCATGTAATGACTTATCATGAATTTGGTAAAAGGATATATTTGCCTAATGAAGAGTTTACAAAAGACATTAATTTAATATTTTGTGATGAGATTCATTCACTTCCAATATTTACTCAGTATGGTGGAAATGGAGAGCTTTTATTAGCTTTGAAGTGGTTATTTCAAAAGCATGAGGGGAAAACAATTTTTTACTTCACAGCAACAAAAGAAGGCATAGATAACTTAGAAAGAAGAGCCCCAGGCTATATGAGCAATGTTAAAATGTTTGATTATCTGAATCACCCCTAAAATAAGAAAGTATCAAGTGAGATCTACTTATTATATATCTAACATTAAACAATTAAAAGTTCATTTAAGAGCAAAAAAAGAATATGTAGAATTCAATTTATGCAAAGGTTTGGCATTTACAAAGAAAATAGAAAATCAAGAGAAAATTGCAGAAATTGCCAAAGAAGAAGGGTATAAGCCAATAGTTCTATGTTCAATCAACAATCAAGAAAAAGAAATGACAAAAACACAATTGGAAGTTAGAGATTATCTTCTCAAAACAGGAAATATACCTGAACCTTATAATCTATTAATTATTAATGGATCTATGCAGGAAGGATGGAATCTGCATGATAGAAAAGTTGAATTTGCTATATTAGATACTATGAATGAAACAGAAAAGGTCCAAGCATTAGGAAGAATAAGAAAAGACATTGATTTCTTGCTATTGAAAACTGACAAAGAAATTGAGAACAAAGAAAGAAAAATAGATACTATCATATTAAATAAAAAATATCTAAATACTCCTTTGCTCAAAGAAGATAAAGAAAAGTTATCTTTAGAATTAGAGATTAAAAATGAAAGAGGAAATATAGTTAAATGGAACACTGTCAAGAAAGTCTTAGTAAACTCAGGGTACAAAGTGGAAGATTCAATTAGGAGATATAATGGAATAAGGAAGTCTGTTAGCATTATAACAAACAATTCACTCAATTGATATTCTGCTGTACAATAAACTTTGCAAAAAGTACAATTTTTTTGCATTTAGTAGGAACCAAAGAAATCTGCAGAAAAATTGATGCCTATCTTAAAGGAGGAGTTAAATTGTGAAAAACAATGACATTTACAGAAACTACAACCCAGACATATTAGAAACCATTGCTAATTTATCAAATGATGAAGTCTTTACGCCACCTAAGCTTGCTAATGAAATCCTTGACTTACTTCCTAAAGAAATTTGGTCAGATAGCACAATCACATTTCTAGACCCTGCAGTGAAAACAGGAATCTTTCTTCGTGAGATTACAAGACGTCTTATTGATGGCTTAGCTGACCAAATTCCAGACTTGCAGGAGCGCGTAAATCACATATTAACTAAACAAGTATTCGGGATTGGGATTACTGAGTTAACTACATTGATGGCTAGGCGAACTGTGTATTGTTCAATGTATGCTAATGGTCCATATTCTATATGTACTGAGTTTGACGATGAAAAAGGCAACATTATTTTCCCAGATACTGAACATACGTGGGATAAAAATGGGAGATGTGAATATTGTGGAGCTAACAAAGATAGCTATGGTGGCGGAGCTAACAGAGAGAGCTACGCTTACCCATTTATACATGATAACTT
>JAAYSY010000200.1 GCA_012518235.1 Bacteroidales bacterium | reverse complement strand
TGAAGTATATTGCACCGGTAGATGTTAGACAACGAGGTGCTTTTGGTATACAAACGGACTTATCTATTCGAGGAGGTACTTTTGATCAACTTACTTTACTACTTAATGGGATTAACATCAGTAATCCACAAACGGGACACTTGTCGATGGACCTTCCTGTTGCGGTGGACCAAATAGAACGTGTTGAACTCTTACAAGGTCCTGCTGCACGGGTCTATGGTACTTCTGCCTTTTCTGGCGTTATCAATATCATTACTAAGCAATCCACAAAAAATGGAGCAGAACTGCATCTTAAAGGGGGGCAATATGGTTCTGTTGGAGGGGGAGCCGATGTAACTCAACATCATTCAGATTTTACTCATTCACTCAGTGGTAGCTATCATCGAAGCGATGGTGCGGTGCATAACAGTGACTTTAAACAAGGAAAAGGATTTTATAGAGGAGGCTATACTAATTCGTTACTAGCTGTGAATTGGCAATTGGGACTTTCGGATCAAAAATATGGGGCTAATACATTTTATAGTGCGGCTTTTCCCAATCAATACGAGGAGACCAGGCGTTATTTAGTGGCTCTACAAGGAGAGTCTAAAGGGGTGGTTCAGTGGCGACCTGCGGTCTTTTGGAATCGTTCATACGATCATTTTGAGTTAATTAGAGGAGAAGAAAAAGGAGAGAATTTTCATCGGAATGATGTGTATGGGGTGAGCTTAAATGGTTCTTTTTCCTCTTTATTGGGTAAAACAGGATTTGGTGCTGAAATACGAAATGAAGGTATTTTAAGTACTAATTTAGGTCAACCGCTGGATGAGGGAAAAGAGATTGCCATTGGGGGACACAAAAATAAGTTTTATACTAAGAAAGAGAATCGCACGAATGTGAGTTATTTTGTGGAACAAAACCTTATCTTTTCTAAGGTGTCTCTTTCTCTTGGTGTGTTAGCTACAATGAATACGGGACTCGATCACACCTATCGTTTTTATCCAGGGGTGGACTTTGCGTATCGTATAACGGATGAATGGAAACTTTTTGCTTCTTGGAATAAGGCTTTACGATTGCCTACCTTTACTGATCTTTTTTATAAAAGTCCAACGCAAGAAGGGAATAAAAATCTAGCCCCAGAAAAGACTGATGCTTACAGTGTAGGGGTTCTATACAAAAAGCCTGGTTTTAACGTTGAGCTTAGCACCTTTTATCAAAAAGGAAAGGGTATGATTGATTGGGTGATGTATGATGCTGATGATATTTTTCACTCAACGAACTTTAATTTGAATAATTATGGTTTTGAGTCTTCTTTGCAATTGGACTTTTCTGAATTAATAGGAGACTCTTTCTTTTTAAAAAGAGTGCAGGTTGGGTATAGTTACTTAAATCAGGATAGAAAAGATAATCAGGAAATCTATAAATCGAATTATGCTTTAGAATACTTAAAACATAAACTGGTTGCTCAATTAAGTCATACTGTTTATGGACCCTTAGCGGTTAACTGGTCGTTTCGTTGGCAAGACAGAATGGGAGGCTACTTGGTTTACGATAGCAATCATAAACCTACGGAGACCGTTAGG
>JAAYSY010000199.1 GCA_012518235.1 Bacteroidales bacterium | reverse complement strand
TATCAAGTAAAGTGATAGAGTTTTCTTCCATTTCTGTTGTTAACGCTTCAATCTTTGTTAAAACGTAATTGTAGAAAACTTGAAGAATTAATGCTGTAATCAAACCAAAAATAGTTGTAATCAAAGCTACTTTCATACCACCTGCAACAACTGTTGGTGAAATATCACCTACTTGTTGTATTTTATCAAATGCTTGAACCATACCGATTACAGTTCCCAAGAAACCTAATGAAGGAGCCATAGCGATGAATAAAGTAATCCAAGAACAACCTTTTTCAAGGTATCCTACTTGAACTCCACCATAAGATACGATAGATTTTTCCACAACATCTAAGTCTTCATCTATCCTCATTAATCCTTGATAATAAATAGAAGCTATAGGACCTCTAGTTGAACGAGCTATATCTTTTGCTGCCTCTACATCTCCTTTCTCTAACGCTGCTTGTACAGAAGATACAAATTTTGTAGTATTAATTTCAGCTAAGCTTAAATAAATAATACGTTCGATACTAAATGCTAATCCGATAATAAGAGCAATAGCAACAGCACTCATAAAGCCTGCATTACCCTCAATAAATTTAATTTTAAGTTCTTTATGAAGGCCTCCACCTTCTTCAGGAACAACAATATCTGCTGATCCAGCCGTTGTTTCTTCCATTTGAGCTGCTTCAGCACCATCTTGTGCATAAGCAATTTGAGTCGATCCAAAAACAAGGACTCCCATTACAGCAACAATTGCAAATAACTTTTTCATTGTGTGTCTAATTTTTAAGATTAATTAATTAAATTGTTTTTTATTTTTTATCTATAATAATCAAATGTATGCGGAGAAAGAGGGATTCGAACCCTCGATACGTTTTTGACGTATACTCGCTTTCCAGGCGAGCCTCTTCAGCCACTCGAGCATCTCTCCAATTTTACTCTACTCTAATGTAAAAAAACAGATAATATACTCTGTTCTGACAAATGTATTATATTTTTTTCACTCAAGTGCCTTATTTCTGAGATATTCTTTATTTAATGCTACGAAATTAATAAACTTTAAAAACTAATCAAAATTATTTGAGCTTTCCAAAGAGCCTCTTAGTGTTTTTTATAGTTATTTCGGCAAGTTCTTCTTGTGATACTCCATAAATACGGGCCAACTCAGCCAAAGTATACACTAAAAATGAAGATTCATTTCTAAGACCTCGTTTTGGAGTTGGTGATAAATAGGGAGAATCTGTTTCTAGTAATAACCTATCCACTGGTATTAAAGGAATCAGTTGCGATAAACTGGAATTCTTAAATGTTACAATTCCATTAATACCAATATAAAAATTCTTATATGATAAAGATTTATACAATTCCTCTTTAGTCCCAGTAAAACTATGAAAAACACCCTTTATATTGTATTTAGAAAATTCATCTAAAACAGAAAAAACCTCATTAAATGCATCTCTACAATGAATAACAACAGGCAAATCATATGAAATAGCCCAGGACAATTGTTCTCTCAGAACCTTTATTTGTTCTTCCTTAAATTCAGAAGACCAATAAAGGTCAATGCCGATTTCACCAATCGCGATAAATTGCTCTTTATGCTCTTGAAGCTCTCTTTTTACAATATTAAGCTTATCTAAATAGTTATCGTCCACAGATGTAGGATGCAACCCCATCATTGGAAAACAAACTCCTTGATATTCATGACAGACAGACAATAAAGACGGAATAGTTATATGATCAATATTAGGTAATAATATTTGTTCTACCCCGACCTCTTTTGCTCTTACTATAACATCATGAAGATCATCTCTAAATTGCTCTAAATAAATATGTGAATGAGAATCTATAATCAACATATTAATTCATATTTACTTTCTTCTTTTTCCTATAATAATATACAACACCAAAACTTTGACAAATTGAAATTCTTTTTTCTTGTGGCAGCATTTGATACTTATCTTCAATAGCATTCCACAACTTTAAAATTAAAGCATCTACCGTTTCAATTTTATCATTCAAAGTAGTTAGACTTTGTTGGGTTATGCGTTGCAAGTTTTTTTGAATCCAATACCCTTCTTCAAAAATATCGAATAAGACTTTAACTTTAGCTATCGTAGGATTATATATGGGTATTCCTCCTTCAATCAACCTCTTCTCTTCTCCTTCAATTATTTTTCTCCCCCATTCTAGTAATAATGATTCACTACTTAAATCTGGCAAGTTATGTGTATCTTCCGGAAGATGATACAAACGCTTGGCGGATGTTTTTATCTCATCACGAATAACACACAAATTCAAAACTTGAATAAAATGAGAAACGTATAAACGAGCATTTTTAACATTTACTTGATGTTTTCTATTAGCTGAAGACTGATTAGATAGACATTGATTATAATAGCTTAAAGCCGACTCAAACTGATGATACTCATTATTAGCTTCACGCAGCAAATCAGCAGAAAATGGAATGTCTAAAAAAGGCAAAGACCTTCCTTTTTCTACCACCTTTTTCAAGGCTCTCAATCTCGCTTTATTCGTATTTGGTAATCGTCTATACGGCATAGCTTTATAGCTCTCTTTCCATCAATTTATTAATAAACACTAGTAACTCATTCTTTTTATCTTTTGGAACAGATACTTTTTCCAAATCTATTAATGCTTGATTATAAAAAGAATCCATTTTATTCTCAACTAAATCTTTTATTTTCAATTCATTATACAACTCTGTAACAGCCTTTATTTTTTCTTCAGCATCAAACTCATTCAACCCCAACCAATATAATAAATTGTGCTTTTGTTCCTCATCAGCTCTCTCAAGCGCCTTTATCAGTAAGTAAGTTTTCTTATTAGATACAATATCTCCTCCTAGGTTTTTTCCAAAGACCTTTGGATCACCATATACATCTAATAGGTCATCTTTTAACTGAAAAGCTAGTCCAACATTCAATCCAACATGATATAGTAACTCTTGATCTTTTGCTGAGGCACCTCCTAAAATAGCACCTATCTTCATACTTCCGGCCAACAACACAGAAGTCTTTAGCTTTATCATATCCAAATATTCCTCTGCTAATACATCCGTCCTCTTTTCAAATTCCATATCATACTGTTGACCTTCACAGATTTCTAAAGCAAACTTTGTAAACTCAGGTAGAACAAGCGACAAATAGTTAGAACTGGATTGTGACAAATAATGATAGGATAAAATCAACATCGCATCTCCTGATAAAATAGCCGTATTATCATTCCACACTTTATGAACTGTATCTTTTCCTCTTCTTTTATCAGCACAATCCATCAAGTCATCATGTAAAAGAGTAAAGTTATGATAAGTCTCAACTGCCAAAGCAGCACTCATAGCCTTTTCTATCTCTTCTCCATATAAATTGTATGCTAAAAGCAACAATGTAGGCCTGATTCGTTTTCCACCTATGGACAACACATAAGATATAGGATCATAGAGTCCATCTGGTTTCTTATTTAATCGTAGATTTTCAATAGCACATTCTATTTTCTCTACTAATTCCTTATTACTATACATATTAAATTAATCATATAAAAAAAGGCTGCTACTTATTGTTTATCAAAAGTATAGCAGCCTTCTTTGTATTCTAATTTGTTATAAATATTACTGAAGTCTAAACATAACAGGCAGTGTATATTTTACACGAACAGACTTTCCTCTCTGCTTACCTGGTTTCCATTTAGGCATCGAATTTATTACACGTAATGCTTCTTTATCTAGAAATGGATCGACACTTCGAACTACATTCGCATCTACAATCGTACCATCACTATTTACAACAAATTGTACAATAACACGACCTTCAATACCATTTTCTTGAGCAATAGTCGGATACCTTATATTATTATTAAGATATTTCATCATCGCAGCAGGTCCTCCAGGAAACTCTGGCATCTCCTCTACCACCTCAAAAATTTCCTCTTCAACTGGTTCTTCTACTACTTCTACTGCTACAGGTACATATTTACCTACAGATATCTTCTCTCCTGTCTCCTCTGATGAAGCTAAACGCGTATCTTTAATATCTGCATCATCTTCCACGATATTTAATACTTCTGCGACTTGAGGTGCTTCCTCAATTACTTCAGGTGGGGGTGGTGGAGCTTGTTCGGGTTGTTGTTGAGTTATAGGAATAATCTCCTCTTCAAAGACAATGTCAACAATACCTTGGCTTGTATCTATTACAATATCGCGCTGTGTCCACTCAAATGCAATAAACATAAAAGCAAGCACAATAACGTAACCAATTAATAGCCAAGTTGATTTTTTGTTCTCCAAGTCGGCCTTGGGCGTTTTCTTAATTTCCATAATATCTATAATATAATTTTAACGTGTGCATATCATATTTGCAAATATAATACATTCTTGATATAAACTTCAGCTTTTGCAATAATTTTTCCTAATGAAATTCTCTTTTTATCTTTTTTAATCATTAGCTAATGAACTAATCCAAAGCATTTTCATTATAAAACAACTATTGACTACTTAATTTAATGTATCTTTGATCCCATAATAAATGAATAATGTATGAAAAAAATAATTATAGCAATAGATGGATTATCGTCTTGTGGTAAAAGCACAATGGCAAAGCAATTAGCTAAAAATATAGAATACATATATGTAGATACGGGAGCAATGTATAGAGCTATTACGCTCTATAGTATTCAAAACAATTTAATTTCCAAAGGTGAGATTATCAATAAACTTGAACTTCAAAAAGCACTACCTAATATAAGTGTAAATTTCAAACTTAATAATCATTCTTTATCACCTGAAACTTATCTTAATGGTATTAATGTTGAAAGAAAAATTCGCTCTATGGAGGTTTCAAATAATGTTAGCCATATAGCAAAATTAGATTTTGTTAGAGAAGAAATGGTAAGACAACAACAAGCTATGGGGGTAGAAAAAGGAATTGTAATGGATGGAAGAGACATTGGTACGACTGTATTCCCTAATGCTGAACTGAAATTTTTCATTCAAGCCTCTGCAGAAGTCAGAGCAAAAAGAAGATATGATGAGTTAGTTCACAAAAAAATGAAGGCTGACTATGAAGAGATATTGAAAAATCTTACAGAACGTGATGAAATAGACAAAAACAGATCTATTAGCCCCTTACGTCCAGCAAAAGATGCAATTATACTAGACAATAGCAACCTCACTATTGAAGAACAAGACCTATTTTTACTAAAGAAATTCAATGAGAAAATTGCTTCGTTAAGCTAAAACACTTTCATCTTATGGCTAAAATTGAAATTGATACTAAATCAGGATTCTGTTTTGGAGTGGTTACAGCCATAAAAAAAGCAGAAGAAGTCCTTGCTAAAGATAAAACGCTTTATTGTTTAGGTGATATAGTTCATAACAATAAAGAGGTTGATAGACTCAGAAAAATGGGACTTATAACCATTAATCATAAAGAGTTTAAGAAACTTAAAAACACCAAAGTTCTCCTAAGAGCACATGGAGAACCACCCGAAATATATGCTATAGCAAAGAAAAACAACATCGAAATTATTGATGCTACTTGTCCTGTCGTCTTACTATTACAGAAAAAAATCAATAAAGAACATAAAGCAGAAAACGACAAAAACAAACAAATTGTTATTTTCGGCAAAACGGGTCATGCAGAAGTCTTAGGCTTAGTCGGACAAACGGGGGGGGAAGCCATAGTTATAGAAAATATAGAAGAGACTAAAAAGCTGGATTTCTCAAAGGATATCTATCTGTACTCTCAAACTACAAAATCATTAGAGGAATTTAAAAAACTTGTAGCGTATATACAACAAAACATAAAACCTAACGCCTCCTTTAAATACCATGACACCATTTGTCGTCAAGTTGCAAATAGAATACCTAATATACGAAAATTCGCAGCTTCTCATGATTTAGTATTCTTTGTCAGTGGAAAGAAAAGCTCAAATGGTAAAATATTATTTACAGAATGTAAGAAAACAAATAGAAATTCCCACTTTATCGATAGTGCAGAATCTATAGATAATGAATTATTAAAATCAGCAAAATCTATTGGTATCTGTGGTGCTACTTCAACTCCTAAATGGTTAATGGAAGAGGTCTATAACACAATAAAAAGAAACATAGAAAAACAATGATCTATTGTTGTGATTATCATCAAACAAGCTTTACTATTTTTAACCCTAAAAACTCTTGTCTTTTATCTTTTTTAGTATCTTTGCTATGTATATAAAACTGGTAAAATAAAATGAGAAATGTAAACTGTGTAGGTATATTAACATCAGGTGGTGATGCACCAGGTATGAATGCTGCCATTAGAGCCGTAACTCGTTCAGCTATATATCACGGACTAAAAGTAAAAGGTATATATAGAGGATATAGAGGTCTTATATCAAGAGAAATTGTCGATTTTAAAAGTAAACATGTTAGTAATATCATTCAATTAGGGGGTACAATTCTAAAAACAGCCCGATCTCCTGAATTTGCCACACCCGAAGGGAGACAGATAGCCTACAATAACATTCAAGAAGAAGGTATTGATGCACTTGTTGTCATTGGTGGTGATGGGTCACTAAGTGGAGCTATGCAATTTGCAAAAGAATTTGATATTCCTTGCATTGGTGTACCAGGTACAATTGATAATGATCTTTACGGTACTGATAGCACCATTGGATATGACACAGCACTGAACACTATTTTAGAGTCTGTGGATAAAATAAGAGATACTGCAACCTCTCATGAGAGACTCTTCTTTATTGAAGTTATGGGACGTGATGCTGGTTTTCTTGCATTAAATGGCGCTATTGCATCAGGAGCTGAAGCAGCCATTATTCCTGAGTTTTCAACCGAGGAAGATCAATTAGCCGAATTTATCAAAAGTGGATTTAGAAAGTCAAAAAACAGTAGTATTGTACTTGTAGCAGAAAGTGAATTAACTGGTGGTGCTATGCATTATGCGGATAGAGTTAAAAACGAATATCCACAATATGATGTTAGGGTAACTATTCTAGGTCACATACAAAGAGGTGGAAGTCCAACGGCATACGATCGGATTTTAGCTAGCCGTTTAGGTGCTGCTGCGGTTGACTCACTACTAGAGGGACAACGCAACATAATGATTGGGATAGAAAATGATGAAATTGTATATGTTCCTTTAACACGTGCAACAAAAAATCAAAAACACGTCTCGCATAGCTTGATTGACTTAATGAAGATGTTATCTATTTAATCAGATATATTTACTCAAAAAGGTGCTTAATACTAGGAAAGCACCTTTTTATATTTCTCTCTATTACAACTATTTTA
>JAAYSY010000032.1 GCA_012518235.1 Bacteroidales bacterium | reverse complement strand
ATAGTTTGGGAAGAAAGAGCAAATGAGGGAAGAGAAAGCGTGAAAAATAGAAGCATCCTAAGGATGTAATAATCTTTTTTTTGTTTTGTTTTCATGTTTTTCTGTCTGTTTTTTAACTAGTGCAAATATCTCATTTGATTGTTACAGACTAATAAACAGGGTAAAACATTTAGATTGCATTCAAGTAAAGAACTAGTGAAGTCTTATTACAGAAAAGAAACATTTATTAAGAACTTCTAAATATACCTTTCTCTTTTCCTAAAATGACCTTTTAAGTGTTTGTAAAGTGTGTATCCGATGGAAAGAAAAGATTTTTAGATTTTATTTTGCATATATAATGTTTTGATTATATCTTTGCAACCGCAATCACAAAAGAAAAAGTGATGTGTTATGGCGAGATAGCTCAGCAGGTTAGAGCGCGTGATTCATAATCACGAGGTCCCGAGTTCAAGTCTCGGTCTCGCTACAAAAAAAGGTTTAGAATTATTTCTAAACCTTTTTTGTTTTATATTTTTCTGTGTTCATTACTACTTTTATTGGGGCGTGACTTCTAAAGCAGAATAAGTATATTTAGTTATATTGTCTCTTGTTAATTGTAACGGTTCTAATTTTATATAGTTTGCTTTAATCGTTCTACCCAAATCAATGGTTTGTGGAATAGGGTTGTTTTTTATATTCTTAAATGATGCATTGGATTGTATTAATTCCCAACTCTCACCATCTAAACTAGTATAGAAGTTGTATATCTGAATAGTAGTGTTTGTATTATCTGGGTATGGAGTAAACACAAATCCATTGAGAGTAGTTTCTTTTTCTAGTTTTTGAATGATAGCCTCGTCTTTGTTTAATGTAATTTTATTAAATTGTTTGGTGTCGAAATTAGCCACTTTCTTCGATTTGTATAGTTCTATATTTGAAAGAATAGGCTCTGCTAGAGAATTATTAATAACAACTTTAATTTTATTTGTTGTTACCTCAGGAGTTCGCAATATGCGTTTATAGCCTATTGTAGTTGCCTTACTAAGTGTTTTCCAATCATTTAAGTCTGTATTCCAGTATTCAATGTGGAAGTCAGTGATTCGTTGCCCCAAAGAGATATATTCTTGTAATAAAATAGAATTAAAAGTGGTTATAGTAGGCAATTGTATTTCAATTGATGCCGTTGTAATATCATTATCAGTTGTCCAATAACTATTTTTGTTGCCATTGAATAAATTGTTAGCTTGATATTGCTTTGCATTTCCTCTTGTATTTGAGGCTTCAGCTTGTGCGCCTAGAGCTAAATTAGTTTGAAACGCTTCGTCTCTAGCTTTTTTGAACTCCATAAGTCTAGTAGAATCAGTAGGATGAATAAGTCCTTTTCTGTTTGGGGGAACATTTAATAAAAGATTAGCATTTCTACCTACTGATGCATAATAAATGTCCATAAGTTGATCAACTGTTTTTACTTTATCATCAGTTGAAGGACTATAAAACCATCCAGGTCTAATAGAAACATCCACTTCTCCCGGTATCCACTCTTTGCCTTGTTTTTCACCTTCATTTAATATTTTTAAATCGGGTGATCCAGCTCCTGGAGTGAATCCTTTTGTATTAAGTTTAGACCAGTTTGTTTCCCCTGCATAACCTCGCTCATTACCTATCCATCGAGCACCTGGACCAACGTCACTAAAAATTATAGCTTGTGGTTGATGTTTATATACTGTTTGGTGAAATAAATCCCAATCATAAACTTGATTAGATGACCCGTCAGT
>JAAYSY010000198.1 GCA_012518235.1 Bacteroidales bacterium | reverse complement strand
ATTTCTTCTATTAAAAGAATCTACACCAAAGAAAATTGCTACAAGAAAATCATTACTACATAAAACAGAAAGCGGTAAAATAAATCAACATTCAAAAAAGTCTCTTTTTGAAAAAAATATATAAATTTAAGATTATCCTAAGTTAGCTATGTTTGTAGCAAACAACTTTACCGCAATAGCAAGTAAAATAATACCAAATGATTTTCTCATTATATAAATACCAGATTTCCCTAGAAACCTCTCTATCTTTTTAGTGCTTTTAACAACAAAATACACCCAAATCATATTTAGAAGTACAGCCAACAAAATATTAATACCTGAGTATTCTGCATGCAATGAAAGTAATGTAGTAAATGATGCAGGTCCTGCTAATAATGGAAAAACCAAAGGTACTAAAGTAGCCTCTTTAATGGGACCTTGATTTCGGAATATTTCAACATCAAGAATCATTTCTAAAGCTACAAAAAATAAAATAATAGCACCTGCTATAGCAAATGAACCGATGTCTACATTAAAAAGCTTAAGAATCATCTCTCCCCCATAGAAAAAAGCAACCATCAAAACAAAAGACAAAGAAGCTGCTTTAAATGCATTTACTGTTTTACCTTTATCTCTTAAATCTATTATAATAGGTATAGACCCTATAATATCTATTACAGCAAAAAGTACTATAAATGCACTTATCACTTCTAAAAAATCAAAAACTCCTAATCCCATCATACTAATGTCAATTTTACACAAAGATAGTTTTAAAATGTTTTTTTTAGTCACCTTATAGAATTAATATTTTTCTTAATTCCAAGTATTTTTGTTTCTTTAGTCTGTTTAGTTAGAAAAACATTAGAAAATGGAACTATGAACACCATGTATAACCTATTATTAGAGTTACCTTTCTTTCAAGGCTTATGCTATGAAGATTTAACATCAATATTAGAAAAAATAACACTAAAATTTCAAGAATTTAAAGCAGATCAAATCATTGTTGAAAAAGGAAGCTCTGCTAACCAGTTACTATTTATTATGGAAGGAAGAATATTAAAAGAATCAACTTCTTTAAATGGTAAATTGGTTATGGAAGAAATTATTCGATCCCCCTATGTCGTTGAGCCTCATGCTCTTTTTGGATGGTCAACCACTTTTTTCTCTAAATATACCACCCATACAGACACCGAGGCTTTAATTGTTTCAAAAGATGCTTTGCGAACAGAACTACTTAATTACGAGGTCTTCAAATTAAACTACTTAAACTATATTTGCTATAACAATCAACTATTAAACAATCAACGATGGAATCTTGAAGGCCAGAGCTTAGAAGAACAATTAATATCTATCTTCTGGAACTTATCAGATAAAAACTGTATTCAGCAAACTATAAAAGTAAAAATGACTGACCTTGCTCATTTTATTAATAGCACCCGTCTTAATGTCTCTAAAATATTAAATCACTGGAATGATACTCAATTAATAGAACTTTCAAGACAAGAGATTATTGTGCCTAATCCAAAAAAGTTACTCATGCGCAAGGACATACTCAGAAGAGAAAGAGAATAAAAACACACAGAAAAATATAAAGTTATATGATAAAATTATCCCCATTAGGACACCTTTTGTGTTTCTTAATACTAATATCCATACCAATTATAGGATTCAAAAAATACCTCATTCCTATTTATGTAGTATTTGTGGCCTATTTACTTATTGCAATAGGCCACTATATTAAAAAAATTCAAGAGTTAATACAAAAAGGAAAAAATCAAGACTTACCATGATTACTCCTTATATCAATCCTTTTTATTTTACCACTAATAGTTTTAGGTAGTTCTTTTACAAACTCTACAACTCGAGGATATTTGTAAGGAGCTGTAACCTTCTTAACATGGTTTTGAATTTCTTTTACCAAAAAATTATCTGCCCTATCCTCATACTCTTTCGAAAGAACAATCGTTGCCTTAACCACTTGTCCTCTAACTGGATCAGGAACACCTGTAATAGCACACTCCACAACAGCCTCATGAGTCATTAATGCACTCTCAACTTCAAATGGTCCAATGCGATAACCCGAACTTTTAATTACATCATCCGTACGTCCAATAAACCAATAGTACCCATCCTCATCTTTCCAAGCCACATCCCCAGTATGATATACATTATCATGCCACACTTTATGAGTAAGCTCTTTATCACGATAATACTCCTTAAATAAACCAACAGGTAAACCTTTATCTGTTCTGACTACAATTTCGCCTTGTTCACCAGCTTCTACTGAACGTCCCTCTTCATCAATTAAATCAATATCATACTGTGGGTTAGGTAATCCCATACTACCCGCTTTAGGCTCTATCCAAGGAAACGTAGCTACAGTCAATGTAGTCTCTGTCTGACCAAACCCCTCTTTCAACTTAATTCCTGTTAATTTTTTAAATGTTTCATAAACCGAAGGATTTAAAGCTTCACCAGCAATAGTACAATAAGTTAGAGAGCTTAAGTCAAATCGAGTTAGATCTTCACGTATTAAAAATCGGAATATGGTTGGAGGTGCACAAAGAGAAGTTATTTTATATTGCTCTATTTTGTGTAAAATTTCATAAGGAGTAAACTTTTGATGATCATAAACAAAAACCGCTGCACCAACTATCCATTGACCATACAACTTACCCCAAACGGCCTTACCCCAGCCTGTATCTGCAATAGTTAGATGAAGACTATCAGGCGTTAAATTATGCCAATAGGCAGCAGTCGTAATGTGCCCTAGTGGGTAAGTAAAATCATGAGCTACCATTTTAGGCTCTCCTGTAGTCCCACTTGTAAAATACATCAATGAAATATCACTATTCTCATTCTTTTTAGTGGGTCGCTCAAAAGGCTTAGCATTTTCAATTCCCTTATGAAAATCCTTAAATTCCTTTGCAATAGATGGACCCACACTAACTAAATGTTTAACAGATGGAGATTTAGACATAGCTCCTAAGATATTGTGGTTTATATCTTCTTCACCTGCAGCTACAATCATTTTTATGTCAGCAGCGTTACAACGATAAATAATGTCTTTTGAAGTTAAAAGATGAGTCGCTGGAATCACAATAGCTCCTATTTTATGAAGAGCTACAATAGAATACCAAAACTCATACCTTCTTTTTAATATCAGCATTACTTTGTCTCCGGCCTGAATACCAAGCTCTTGAAAATAAGAAGCTGTTTGATCCGTCCTTTCTTTCATTTCTGAAAAAGAAAATTTACGCTCATCTCCTTGATCATTGGTCCATAATAATGCTAATTTATTAGGTTCTTCTATTGCCCATTCATCTACAATATCATAACCAAAATTAAAATGGTTGGGTATGTTTATTTTAAAATGCTTCTTAAAGTCTTCTTGCGATTTATAATCTAATTGTGATATGTATTTTTCTAACATGTGTTGTTTCTGTGATCTAATAAGCTATTATTTATAAATATAAGATTTTTACGGCCAGTTATAAAAGTTATTTCTTATATAATAACAGCCAAAAATCTCGCTTTTTGTTCTCCTAAAGCCTTCATGCCATGAGGTAATTTAGCATTAAAATAAATACTATCTCCCTTATTTAAGATCAGCTCCTTACCTTGAATATCTATAAGTAGTTTTCCTTCTATAACCAAATTAAATTCTTGCCCATCGTGTGTATTGTAATAGATAGGTGTATCTTTTGGCTTAGGCTCTACAGTCACTAGAAATGGATTCGCTTTTCTATCTATAAATCCCGCAGCTAATGATTGATAACTATAAGCTTTTGTTCGCTCTATACGAACCCCTGTTCCTGCTCTAGTTACAAAATAACTACTCATCTTTGGTTCTGCACCAAACATAAGCACCTCTAAAGGAATATCATGTTTTTTTGCAATGCGTTGCATAAAACTAACAGAAATATCAAAGTCTCCAGACTCTGCTTTTTGATATTCATCGACTGTTAGATTACACCCCTCAATAAACTCCTCTATAGATAAATCCAGAGATTCTCGCAACCCATATAGGCGCTTTGCAATATCTTTTATAGCCTTACTCATATTACTTCTATTTTTAACTACTAGCTTTTATAGCACGAATTATAGCTGAAACAAATCCAGCATGCTCTAGCTCATTTATTCCTTTTATAGTTATCCCCCCAGGTGTAGTTACTTTATCAATTTCTAATGAAGGGTGGGTTTCATTATTTAATAATATTTTAGCAGCTCCATCTATAGTTTGTGAAATCATTCTTATAGAGTCTTGTGCAGAAAAGCCCAATTCAACACCAGCTTTAACCGAGGCCTCAACATATTTAAATACATAAGCTATGCCACACGAAGTCAATGCAGTAGCAGCAGCTAATTTAGATTCGGGAATCAACATTGCCATTCCCATTTCATTTAGAACATTTAAAATAGAATGTGTTAACTCAGAAGAAACTGCACTTGAACTGGAAAGTAAACAAACACCAGCCAACTCTGAGATGGCGGTATTTGGTATCATCCGATAAATAGGTATATCTACAGACAAGTATTCCGATAATTCTTTAATCTCCACACCTGACGCAACAGAAATAAGCACTTTATCCTTTGTAAAATGCAACTCCTCTAACACACTTTTAACTAACCACGGTTTTACCACAAGAAATATCAGATTAGCCTCATCTACTGCTTTCTGATTATTAGTAGTTGTTTTAACCTCAGGATAGTCCGTTTGCAACTGACTTAGTTTATCCTGACTCAAATCAGACACAATAATGTCATGACACTTTACCAGGGAGCCTTGAGCTAATCCACGTGCTATAGCTCCTCCCATATTTCCAGCACCGATAATAGCAACTTTCATATTTTTCTATTTTGATTTAGCAAAGATAAAAGGATTAAGTCGAAACAGTTGTCTTTTTTAACTCTTTTATCATCGTTCATATCTTTTTGTTAGAAATATCATACAACTCTACTCAAAACGATACCCATTCCACAAAAATGAAAATTCTTTCTGAATATATTGTTTTATTTTTTCACTTGACTCTGTATCTAAATAGTCTAACGTGTTACATTTAAACAGTATGGCAGGTTGTTCCACCTCAAAACTCGCTTGATATAACGTAAAAGTAATCGTTTGAATAGCCCGCTGTAACTTAACTTTATCCACCTCATCAGTTGGCCACTGTATTGTTTTAGAAAAATCAGGTAACACTAGATAATCATCTAAAGGTAGCTCTTTCCAATTTGAATCATAAAACTGAATCTGACTATCACAAACTGGACCACAAGCTGTTGTTATAAGGCCTATTAAATAATCTCCTTCTGCTAAAGAAAAGACTTTCATTTCCCATTCACTATTAGAAGTCATTTGGATATGAATATAATCATCCGTCAACTGAGTCATTTCGGACTTACCTTCTAATCTATTTGTGATTTCAGCTTTCATTTTACTTTCTAAAAAATCTATAAAGTCGGCTTTGTTTACTTCAGTTAATAAAGGGGTAAAATCAGCAGGCATTTTCATAAAAAGCTCTTTTGCACTTTTTGCATGTATTGATATGAAAGAGAAAAACAAGAGTAAAATCAATAACCACTTATTATTTATCATAGTTTTCTTTATTCGTTTAATTGCTAAAGATAAGAATAATAGAAATATAAAAACAAAGAGAAAGCATTTGCTTTTGTTAATTTACGTGAGTTTCATAACTCAGGGACTCATAAAACCGACTTCCTATTGATCTAAAAAAATGATATAAACTTTAAAAGTTAAATAAAACATCTTCTTTTACCATCATTTTATCACAATAAAAAGTTATAAAAAACAATGTTTTATTATCTTAATCGGCGAATT
>JAAYSY010000197.1 GCA_012518235.1 Bacteroidales bacterium | reverse complement strand
CCTTCTATCTCAGTGTCTGATATAATGTTTATAACGGATTCTCTTATTCCTTCAAATCCAGCAGTTGCATCTAGGGTAAGTATGGACTCACTATTTTCTGGATAATGAAATTGCTCTATTGCTATATTATTTGTTGCTGTTAACTCAACTTTTACATCGTTATCAAGTGTAACTGTGTAATATCCAGGAAAGGCACTTTCTGTGGATTTTTTGATAGTGGAATAGATGTCTTTTCTTACAGGTTTAAGTCTAAGATTTCCACCTGCACCACTACACCCTATTCCCGATATGCGATTAATAGTAAATCCCGAAATTTTATCTATTTCATAATCATAGCCTACATGACTTCTAGGTTCCATATCTGGACACACTCTAACCATACCATAGGGAACACAGGCTGCTGGATCTACCTGTCCATTATCTCCTGCTGTACCAATGAATAAATCAACTAAGTCACTTTTTTCTATTGGTTGAGCGAGTGCTTCAATAGGAAATACACTAAGAAAAGCAATAATGAGTATACATAATAATTTCATACAATTTGTTTTTATGATGGAGTATAAACTTAGTAGCGGGTAGAATATTATTCTACCCGCTACTATTTATTTATAATGTTTTAGATTAATAATTAGCTAGTCTTGCATACATTTCTACCATAGCTCCTTGGGTTAAAAGCCACTTCTTTTCATCTTTTTTAATCCCTTTCCAATCTGTGTTGAATAGCCCATTAGACTCTCTCATATCAGTCCATGCATTCGTTAAGTTTTCCTTAAAAGAATTGATATAAACAGCATTCTTATCAAGAGTGTATAATTCAACGAATCCTCTTAGCATAACAGCTGTAAACCAAATATCACCATTTTTGATGATTTTATAGTTTTGCTGATTATTGGTTTTGCTATACTCTTCAAAGAAAAAATTATAACTTGCAGAAGCAATGTTTTGTGCATCTTCCAAGTAGTTTTTTTCTTTTGTTATCTTATAGAGTAGCGAGGCAGCTTGAATCATTTGTCCACTATTGTAGGCATACTTCTTTTTATCTGTAGCTCCATTAAGATTTATATTATCATAGAATAAAAAATCTGAGGGGTCTTGTAAATAGGTCTTTGTCCAGTTATATAGTTTGATGCCCCAATCTAAATAGTATTTATCTTTAGTAGCCTCATATAGTTTTAGAGCAAAGACAGCACCAGGAGCATTAGAACAAGTGTTTTTTCCGTTTTTTCTTTGTTCACACCAGTAGATACCACCCTCTAACAGGTCATCGTGTCCACTAATAACAAAATCCCAAATTAATTTAGCTTTGTCTAAATAAGGTTGTTCTTTAGTTAGTCGATAAATGTCAGTAAAGTCGATGCCTAACCAAACATTATCATCGTAAAATCGATCGGATGTAGGGGCTCCTTGTATATAAGAGGCATATCCTGCAGGTTTTCTTTCTGTGTCAAAGTAACACTCTAAGCCAGGTAATACTTTATTGTCTAATAGTTCTTTGTACTGGTTTTCTTTTGTTGACTCTAACAGTGCAGTGACAGCCGATAAGGTGCCTGAGTATGGCCATAAATAGGAGTAGGCATTGGGTGTGTCTGCTGCTGATTCGGAGGCTAAGTAAGTGGCTTTGTGTTGATCATCGTAAGGGAATGTTTCACGCAATAAATTTGATTCTGATACTCCAAAATGTTGATACAAAGAATCTAAAGTTTGTTTTGATTTTGTAATAAAAGTAGAATCTGTTTCCTGTGTTTGATTGTTGCACGATCCTAGTAATAAAGGAATCACAAATAATAATAGTGTTTTCATTGAAATTAAGTGTTTTTGATTGTTGTTTAGCCATAAAAGTACATTACTTTCTTCATAAGGACAACTTTTAAAAATGAGTTTTTTGTTTATTGTTGTTTTTTAATACTGTTATGGTACATATAATAATGTAATAGACTTGGCTGTGAGCTGGTTTTTCGGTCTGATTTTTAAGGTGAAGTAGTGGAGGAGTGGATGGCCTAGTCAAGTGTCTGTTATGACTAGGCCATATGCTATGGATGACCTAGTCATATCAAATCCATATAAACTACCTAAGTTAGGATGAAAAATAAAAACCTTATTAAAATCCCGGAAATAATAGAATAATCATTCGTAGACGATAAAATGTTATTTTTTGTTGAGTCGTATTTCTGCGTTAATTATGTATCTTTTTTTATTTAATCAAGTGTATTTAAGAGATTAATAATATCTTTATTAATTATAACAAAGGTGTTAAAATGGAGATTTTTATATTAGTCTTATTGATTTTATTGAATGGCTTATTTTCCATGTCAGAAGTTGCAGTCATCTCTGCCCGTAAATCAAACCTTAAATACGATGCGTTAAAAGGTAATAAGTTTGCGCAAGCAGCTTTAGAATTAACAAGAAATATAGACCAATTTTTATCTACAGTGCAAGTAGGTATTACTTTAATTGGAATTGTAACCGGTCTTTTTTCAGGTGATGTTTTAGCTTCAAAGTTTGCACCAGTGTTAGAATGGGTTGGCTTATCTTCTAAGTATTCATATTCGGTTGCCCAAATTTTAATTGTTACGCTTGTAACCTATTTAACCATTTTATTTGGAGAGTTAATACCTAAGCGAATAGGTATGAGTAGTTCAGAAAAGATAGCTAAAGTGATAGCAAAACCTATGAAATGGATTTCAAGAGTAACTTATCCGTTTGTTTGGATTCTATCAAGGAGTACTTCTTTGTTGTATTCTTTATTAAACCTTCCCGATCGGCAGACAAAAATAACTGAAGATGAAATTAAATCGATCATTG
>JAAYSY010000196.1 GCA_012518235.1 Bacteroidales bacterium | reverse complement strand
CCTATAATTTTTATAGGAACAATACCAATTACTTTTAAATATCTACCCATTGCTCCAGACAAGGCAAAAGCTAAAAAGAAAGGAGCTATATATAGAGCGGTATGTGTTGGTGTTTGGTGGTGGACTAATTGTAACTCTTGTGATAATAAGAGTTCAAAACCAGGACAAATGGTCATAGGGATAAATGTAAAAAGCATTCCATATTTAACACTTGGACTTTTAAACAAATCCCAATCAATCATACTATTCGAACTGTTTTTTTGAATTCTGTAAAACAGGTATAATAAGAGTAGTCCAATAACTCCAGCTATAATACCGTAAATTAAGCCTTCGTCCATTTTAGGTATAGTTTTAATGCTATAAACTACAAGGATAATAGAAGCAATAAGAAGCATGGCATATTTAAGAACCCATTTTTTTGTAGGGTCTGTAATACTTTTAGGGAGTGATAACACAAAAGGTATAACTAGCACTAATACAGGAATGTTAATTAAGAATATAGCTCTCCAAGAAAAGTAATCAATAAGTAACCCACCCAATAAAGGACCTATTGCAGCTCCACCATTAGCAAATACCACCCAAATACCTAGTGCTATACCTCGTTGCTTTTCACTTTGAAAAGTTTGTCGTATAATGGCTAATGTAGTAGGCATTATCATCGATCCACCTACGGCTAGTAGAATGCGTGAGAATATTAAATGGATAGGAGCTTGTGAAAACCCTGCAGTTAAAGAGGCTATAATGAAAATAATAACACCCCCTAATAGTAGCTTTTGATGACCTATTTTATCTCCTAATACCCCATAGGAATTAATAAACCAGCCATAAAAAGAGAGTAAATATCTAACATCCAAAGTACTTGATTACCTGTGGCTTTAAGATCAAGAGTTAAAGAAGGTATAGCCATATGTAATACCGTGGCATCAATAACAACAGGTACAAAACAGGTAATTAAAATTCCGAGTATAACCCAAGGATTTTTACACTTAGAAAATCTTTTTGTCATTTTATTTTAGTTCTATATAGTTTATGTCCTATTTTTCTGTCTTTTAGACAAAGAATTGAATGCTGCAAGTTACTATAAAAAGTAAGACGCAAATTTGATAAATGTCAAAAAGGTGTTATTCCTCTGTGTTGGAAACAAATTGTCTTCTGATTCTGCTGAGAGTTTCAGGAGAAATAGCAAGATATGAAGCAATATCACCTAAAGAAACTCGTTGAAAAATTTCTGGAGTGTGATTAATTAGATCTTCATATCGCTCTAAAGCAGTTTGTGTTTGGAGAGAGGCTACTCGATGTTCAAATTCTAAGCAATACTCTTCTGGTAGCTTTCGGCCTATAGTATTTATTTGTTCGTTTTCTTTGTAAAGCTTATTTAATACATCTCCTGAAATATAATAAACAGAAGAGTCTTCTAAAACTTGAATGTTTTCAAAGGAGGGAAGGTGGAAAAAAAAGGAGGAGCTGAAAGCTACCATATTTTCTGAGCAAAACCATGTAGTGATTTCTTTTTGATTGTTATGGTAGTAAAAACGTAAAATTCCTTTCTCTAATATATATACTCCACCATTAACCTGTCCTTTTTTTAATAAATGGTCTCCTTTTCTTTTAAAGCAGTGTTGTATATGGGGGATTAAAAGTTTCTGGGTCTCACTAGATAATGGACCGTATTTTTTAAGATTTTCAATAAAAAAGTTAGTTGTCATAATTTTACTACACAATAGAATTCCTGTTTACATGAATCTGATTGCAAAAATAACATATAAATAACAATAGTTGAAAGACTCTGATTGTTTTCTAATCTACTATTTACTTAACCTACATTAAATTTAATACT
>JAAYSY010000195.1 GCA_012518235.1 Bacteroidales bacterium | reverse complement strand
ATTATCTATTAGACCAAAAGAAAAGAGGAATATCATCAGCCAGTAGAAGCAGGTCAGTTTATATCTTAAGAAGCTTTTATAACTACTGTATCAAGAAGGACTTAGTAGACAAAAACATAGCAGCTCTGCTTGAACCAGTAAAAGTAAAGCAAAAGGAAAGAGACTTTTTAACAGAAGAAGAATTTGAAGCCCTTGTGGCTGCAATCAAGCAACCAGTTATTAAAACAGTAGTACAAACCCTTTTCTATACAGGTGGAAGAATATCAGAGATAACAAGCTTAAAGCTGGATGAAGTGGATTTAAAAGAAAGAGTAATTCACATTATTGAAGGAAAGGGAGGAAAGGACAGGGATATCCCAATAAACGATAAGCTGTATAAAATACTACAAAACTATATAGAAAACATTAGAGAAGCAGACTCCGACAGGTTCTTTGCCTTAGAAAGAACAGGTAAAGTATCACCAACATATGTAAACAGACTTATTAATGAAGCAGTAGATGAAATTGGGCTAGAAAAAGAAGTATCAGCTCATGTGTTAAGACATTCCTTTGGAACTAACCTTTTAGAAAAAGGGGCTTCAGTAGTAAGTATTCAAAAATTACTAGGCCATGCAAGCTTAGCAGTAACCACTAGATATCTGCACCAAGACATGAGTAAGTTAAGCGATACAGTAAATCTATTATAGGAGGGAAAAAGAATGGAACCAATATATAATTCAAGAGTAAGAAAGATAATGGAATTATTAAAATTTCAAACTAGAGATGAAGCTGCAGAAGAGTTAGGATATTCCACATATAAGAGTATGGATCAGTATATGAGAAGAAAGAACTTTAGATTTGATGCAGAAGAAAATCAATATGTACCACGAGAGAATAAAACACATAAACTAGATAGAGACCCTAAAAGCTATGCACCTACAAAGGTAGTGAGTATCATCACTGCCTTTGAGGAAGCTAACCCAGACCCTAGACTAATTGCAAAACAAGAGGGATTTAGAGACCACAAGGAAATGGCAGAGTATATGACTACTAAAGGATATGAGTGGAATGCCTACAAAAACAATTATTTAAAAGCTGTAGGAAAGGTGGAAGAAGAAAAAACTGCCGATGAAGTAATAGAGGATGTTATATCCACCAATAAAACACCAACAGACATAGATGAATACATTCCATTTATTAGATTCCTCTATGAAAAAAGAGATGATATTTATACACTACTATCTGGAACTAAAGAAGATGGAATTATACCAAGATATGTAGTACCAGGACTTGTAAGAACCAAAGCTATATACATGAGTGATATGATATCAAAACTTACAGGAGAATTTAGTAAAGAAAAGAATATAACCCAAAGAGAAATAGTAGAAGCTGCATTAATAGAGTTTTTACAGAAATACGGATTTAAAAGAGAGATTGAAACACTTCTCAGAAATGATTAAAAATGATTGACCACAAATAGTTATTAGTATATAATAAATTAAAGACATATTCTATGCTTAAACAATTATGAGTTTTGACAAATTAATAAATTCGTGATACAATTTAAGTATAATAAATCTAGAGTCCGCATATAATATTGATGATCATACTCCAGTGACCTACGGGCCTGGGGTTTTTATTTATTTAGGTGATAATATGGCGAAGCTATTTTCAACAATTGAAGATCAAATTAAAAAACTAGACTCTAGAGGACTGGATGTATCAGACCCTAGGGTTAAAAATGTTTTAGAGATGGAAAATTATTATAATGTGATTAATGGTTATAAAGAGCTTTTTATCGATAAGGCATATACAGGGACAGATGAAAAATATAAAGAAGGTGCCAACTTTAACGAATTATATAGTCTTTATTTATTCGATCGTGAACTGAGAAATATATTTATTAAGTATATACTGGAAATTGAAAATAATGTAAAGACTGTAATTGCTTATGATTTTTCTAGTAAATATGGACATGATAACTATTTAAAAATCTCTAATTTTGATATAGAGGTAAAGCATTGGGAAAGGAAGACGGCAGCCCAGAAAATTGGTGATATTTCAGGATTGATAGCAAATATTCAAAGAGATATTTCTAGACAGCTTTCTAAAAACAATCCAATGATTTCTCACAACATGTTAACCTATGGTTATATACCATTGTGGGTTTTAGTGAACTCACTTACGCTAGGAACTATCAGTGTATTTTATAGTTATTTGACCCAGAAGGACCAAAATGATGTGGGAAGAAAGTTCAATCTTAGGCCTGATGAAATGACAAAGATATTGTTTATACTTACCATCTATAGAAATGCATGTGCTCATGATGAGCGTTTCTACAATCTTAAAGCTTTAAAGAATGATACAAAACCTAATATGATTAAGACAAATCCGATACATAATATATTAGATATTCCTAAAGATAGGAGTAATAATCCAATTTACGGAAAGAATGACTTGTTTGCAATCGTGATAATATGTAAACTTATTTTAAAAGAAGGCTCATTTAACAAATTTATAGATGCAATTAATTCAGAGATTGATAGATTGTCAGGGAAATTATCAACTATAGGTATTGAAGATGTGCTTAAAGAAATGGGATTTCCAGCTAATTGGTATGATATAAAGGACATATAAAACCCTAATAACATCAAATCTATAGGGAAACCTTAGTTAATAATAAGCTAATAAAACCAATAGTTATCTGTTATGCTACTAATGATGTAATGGATAACTACAATATGCAATTAAGACAACCCTTAACCCTTGTGTTCATCAAGGCTTAAGGGCCTTTTTATAACGTGAAAACTAGGTCAAAAAGTGCTATT
>JAAYSY010000194.1 GCA_012518235.1 Bacteroidales bacterium | reverse complement strand
TTTAAAATAAAAGAAGCGACCACTATAAATAGTAATCGCTTCTTGTAGAGCGGAAGACGGGACTCAAACCCGCGACCCTCAGCTTGGAAGGCTAATGCTCTATCAACTGAGCTACTTCCGCAAAATTGTAGTGGGCAAAGATGGATTCGAACCACCGTAGGCGAAAGCCAGCAGATTTACAGTCTGCCCCATTTGTCCACTCTGGTATTTGCCCTACAATATGTTTTTGTTTACGTTTTCTCTCAAACGCGTTGCAAAGATAAAGCTATTTTTTTAAACTCCAACTATAATCAATCATTTTTATTGCAGTTATTGCACATTCATCTCCTTTATTCCCTAATTTTCCTCCTGCGCGATCTTCTGCTTGTTGCATAGTTAGGGTGGTTAACAATCCAAATATAACTGGAACATCACTTTCAATATTCATTTGAGTTAGTCCTTGTGTTACTCCAGAACATACATAATCAAAGTGAGGAGTATCACCTTGAATAACACATCCTAAAGCAATAACAGCATCTACATCAGTATATTCCAGTAATTGGTTAGCACCAAAAGTTAACTCAAAACTTCCAGGAACAGTTTTTATTAAAATGTTTTCATCAAGTGCATCATGTTTCTTCAGCGTCTCTATTGCCCCTTGAAGTAAAGCCCCTGTGATTTTTTTATTCCATTCTGACACTACAATACCAAATTTCATTTCTTTTGCACTAGGTACACTCGCTGGATTATAGTCTGATAAGTTTTGATAAGCTGTAGCCATAATTAGTTATTTTTTAAGAAGAGAAGCTTGTTCAATGTATTTATCAATATCCATAGCTTGGTATGAATTGAAGTATTTCTCTTTTATTTGAGTAAAAGCATGAATTGCTTTATCGTATTTAGCCTCTTTTATGAATATTATACCCGCTTGTTTTAGGAAAATAGGACTCAATGTATGATTGTCTGCATTTTTAGCAGCATTCATCAAATAAGAAGTTGCTTTATCTAAATCACCTAGCTCTGCATAGCAGTTTCCAATGGCTCCTAAAATAGAAGGTGCAACCATTTGATCTTTTGCTTTAAATTTATCTAGTGCTTTAATTGCCTCTTCAAAGTTTCCTAGATTTTGATGACAAATGCCTTTATATGCATAAGCTAGATTAGCAGCTTTAGTTCCTCCAAATTCATTGATAACATATTCAAATCCTTTGTATCCAATGCTATCCCCATCTAATGCTATTTGATACTCTCCCTTTTCTAAATACTCTTGTCCTTTAAATAGTGCAATTTGAGCATTTTTTTCACGAGGAGCAGAATATGCTTTGTGATAGGCTATAACACCCCCTATAATTAGAATAAGTGCTATGATTCCACCAATCAAATAGTTTTTGTTTTTAATAATAAAAGCTTCCGAGCTTGTTAGTGCATCTTCTACAAGATGATCTTTTTGCTTATCTTTTGCCATTGTCTTATAATTTGTTTTTATTTAGCTTTATTTCAGTGAGCAAAAGTAGGTTTTTTATACATATAAAAGAAATTTCGTTCTATATTTTTATATAGGTTAGAGGAAACTATGAAAATCTTCCTATTTTTGTCTATTATAGCCGAATACAATATGCAGTTACAACGAATTTCTATTTTAAATTATAAAAACCTATCTCAAGTTGATCTTACTTTTTCAAGCAAACTAAATTGTTTTGTAGGAGAAAATGGTATGGGGAAAACGAATTTGCTCGACGCCATTTATTATTTATCCTTTTGTAAGAGTAATACCAACCCAATGGATTCTCAAAATATATTACATGATGAGGATTTTTTTATGATTCAAGGGTTTTATGAAACAATAACAGGTGATACGGAGGAAATTTATGCTGGTGTAAAACGCAGACAGAAAAAGCAATTTAAGAGAAATAAAAAAGAGTATGAGCGTCTTTCGGATCATATTGGATTTATTCCTCTAGTATTAGTTTCTCCTTCTGATTCTATTCTAATTGAAGGGGGGAGTAAAGAGCGAAGAAAGTTTATGGATGTTGTCATATCACAATATGATAAAGAGTATTTAGAGGCCCTAATAAGGTATAATAAAGCATTAGAGCAACGCAATGCATTATTAAAGAGTGAGGTCCCTGTTGAACCTGAGTTATTGTTAGTTTGGGAAGAAGCAATGGCTCAGTATGGCACTATGGTTCATAATAAGAGGGCTGAGTTTATTAAAGCTTTTATCCCCATCTTTCAATCGTATTATTCTATTATTTCACAAGAAAAAGAAGAAGTGAAATTATCTTATGAATCACATGCCACAGGTAAGAATTTACTTCATGAAATAAAAAGTAGTAGATCGCGAGATCAAATCATGGGGTATTCTTTAGTCGGTATTCATAGAGATGATTTATTGATGGAACTAGGAGAGTTTCCAATAAAAAGAGAGGGTTCTCAAGGACAGAATAAAACCTATCTGATAGCCTTAAAGCTAGCGCAGTTTGATTTTCTAAAAAAGAAAGATGCAGTGCAACCCTTATTGTTGCTTGATGATATTTTTGATAAGTTGGACTCTGCTCGTGTATCACAAATTGTTAATTTAGTATCAGGGGATGGATTTGGTCAAATTTTTATTACCGATACTAATCGTCAGCATTTAGATAAAATATTATTGGGCTCTAATGCAAATTATGAAATGTTTTCAGTTCATAATGGAACGGTAAAAAAAGTAAGTAATGAGAAGGAATAATGCAGAGTCAATAGGAGATTTAATTCGTAAGTATTTACGACACGAAGGACTAGAAACCCCTCTCAATGAAAAGCGATTAATAGATGCATGGAGTGAAATACTAGGACCTTCTATCGCCTCATACACCCGTAATATTTACATCAGAAATCAAATACTTTACGTTCAACTCAACTCTGCGCCTTTGCGTCAAGAGTTAATGATGGGACGCGAAAAATTGGTGCGCAGTTTAAATAAACATGTAGGGGCTACTGTAATAACTAATATTATTTTTAGATGATTCTTTTATAGTATCATTCTAAATCTTCCTTTTGTGTATAAAAAAGAATGAGTTTTTCAATAGCATTGTTGCAGACAGGACAAAATGCATCTGCACTATTACTTTTCATTCTGCAATCTATTGCTGGTCTATACATTTTATGAGTTCTATATTTCGCTCCCTCATATACTCCTAAGGGGTATTGAGCACTATTTTCGATAGGTGTTGGGATAGGTGTTTTTGGCTTAAGCAAAGATTTCCACTTGGAATCAAAATCAACAAGATTTGTTACATTTTGTTCCCATGGTTCTACATCCAGCGGATTCTCTTCAGTATAAATATCTTCATCTTCATAAAAGTATTCATCTGCTAATCCAGCAAAGCTATGACCAAACTCATGTACTACAACTGGAGCAAAAGCTGGATGTTTAGATGTAGTTAGTGTGAAACTATTAAATATACCTCCACCACCATATTGCTCTGTATTTGCTAATATGATAATGTGTTCGTAAGGTATCCCATTTAGTGCATCATGGATTGACTTCACTCTTTTTGTTGTAAGATATCTATCAGAATAAAAGGTGTCAAAATGTGAATTAAAGGCTGTGTTTATCCATTTATTTTGTTTTGGAATACTTACTCCACTCTCTTTTGATGGTGACGCTACTGCCACAACATTAAATTTGTGCTGTAATGACTTAAAGGGTTCATGTTGAAAAATACTTTGAACTGCTTTTGTGGCATCTTGATAAAAAACCTCTTGTTCTTCTACAGTGTAACCTTCAGCTAATATAGCGATATCAATACACTCCTCTGGAGTTCCATTGTGTATTAAATAACGATATGAATTTTGTGTTTTTTTATTTTCTCGAATGAGAATATCACAAGGGTCAATAATATGTGTCAGCTCTACTTGTGATAACTTGTTTAGTGAAAAAAGTTTTACCGTTATTTCCACCTTATTTTTAGGATAGGGCATTAACAGAGTGTGTTCAAATCCTTTTGAGCATATTGTAGATTCTGGTGTTTCTAACCATTCATGAAATAGAGATGAAAAAGTGGTTTTATAAATCACTTTTTGTGTTGTTTTATCTTTCATTGTTAGTTCACCATCACCTGCTAAAGGAAACCAATTGAGGTTGTTGTGTCTTCCAGCCCAACCTGAGTTACATGAGATCTCATCAATAACGATATGTTGAGATGATGTGTTGCCTGACCATATATAATCAATCCGAAGTGTTTTATCTAAAAAAAACTCAGAAAAAGATTGTGCTAGGACTGTGCTAGATAATAGAAGAAAGAGTAAAAGTGAAGTAATAAATTTCATATCCTAGTGAATATAAACACATAAAATACAATAATACAGAAAACTGGTTGAAAAGCGATATAATAATGTAAATAAATGTTTACTCTCATAAAAAAAAACCTACTTTTGAAGTGGATAAACGATAATATTTCTGTTTTATCTGTTTTTAATGTATATTTTTGTACTAAAATTAGAGTAATTATTAGAAACTAATAGAATTATAGAATTATGGGACATCATCAGTTGGATAAATTAGATGAGAAAATCTTAAAAATGGTATCGGAAAATGCTAGAGTACCATTCTTGGAGATTGCTCGTGAATGTAATGTGTCGGGAGCTGCAATTCATCAAAGGATGCAAAAGCTTACAAATCTGGGTGTTGTGAAGGGTTCTGAGTATATTTTAGACCCTGAAACAATAGGTTTTGATACTTGTGCATATGTTGGCTTATATCTAAAAGACCCAAAGTCTTTTGATAAAGTTGTGGAAGAATTAAAGAAAATACCTGAAGTGGTAGAGTGTCATTTTATAACAGGTCAGTTTGACATTTTCATCAAACTCTATGCTACAAACAATCATAATTTAATGAATATTATTCACACTAAATTACAGCCACTAGGGTTAACTCGTACGGAAACTTTAATATCCTTCTATGAAGTATTTAAAAGACAAGTTCCTGTAGAAATTGATTCTGATAAGTAATAGAAGAGGTATTTAATTTTTTACTTTAAGGTAGGTTGCAAAGGAATAGTCGCAAGAGTGCTTATCATCTTTAGTATGATCTTTGCAATCTACTTTTTCCCATTGGCTATAATCAATTTTTGGAAAGTATACATCTACATTTTTAGCCTCACTGTGAATGTAAGTTAATCGCAACTCATTAGCTAGTTTAATTGCCTTTTTGTATACACTATATCCCCCCATCACATAAACTTTCTCGTCTTTTTTACAATTTTCTAAAGCTTCTTCTAAAGAGGAGTAAACTTCTGCACCTGGACAATCTAATTCTTTATTTGAAGACAACACAATATTTCGTCTATTAGGGAGTGCTCCTTTAGGTAAGGATTCATAAGTTTTTCTTCCCATTAAAACAGTATGGTTCGTTGTTAACTCTTTAAAATATTTTAAGTCATTAGGTAGATAAAAAAGCAAGTCATTTTGGTAACCTATTCCATTATTCTTGTCAATTGCTGCTATAATAATAAGGTATGGCATATTTTTATTTTATTAAATTGAAACTTTTCCTGGAATATGTGGGTACGGATTATAATCAACTAGTTCAAAATCCTCATAGGTAAAATCAAAAATAGATTGAACACTAGGATTTATTTTCATTTTGGGTAACTCTCTCGGTATACGCGTCAATTGAAGTTTTACTTGCTCTATATGATTCAAATAGATATGGGTATCTCCTAGTGTATGAATAAATTCTCCAGGTTTTAATCCTGTAACCTGTGCCATCATTAATAGTAAAAGGGAATAGGAGGCTATGTTAAAGGGAACTCCTAAAAATACGTCAGCACTTCGTTGGTAGAGTTGTAAGCTAAGTTTTCCTTCCGCTACATAAAATTGAAAAAGAAGATGGCAGGGAGGTAGATTCATATTTTCTAAATCTGCAACATTCCATGCACTTACTAATAATCTTCTAGAGTTAGGATTAGATTTTATTTCTTTAATAAGTTCACTAATCTGATCGATATTTCCTCCTTTATAATTCGGCCATGAGCGCCATTGATAACCGTAAATATGGCCTAGGTCACCTTTGTCATCAGCCCATTCGTTCCATATGCGAACCCCATTATCTTGTAGGTATTTAACATTAGTATCTCCTCTTAAAAACCAGAGTAGCTCATATATAATAGAGCGTAAGTGAAGTTTTTTTGTAGTTAAGCAGGGAAATCCATCTTCCAGATTGAAGCGCATCTGATGACCAAATACACTAATAGTACCTGTACCTGTACGATCACTTTTTTCTACTCCTTTTTTGATGATATGATCTAGTAGTGATAAATATTGTTGCATGTTTTCAATAATTTTGTGTTAATGATATCAGATGCTAGAATAAAACAATCTGTCATTTATCTTCTTAGCTAGTTGAGCCCAAGTAGACTATAACAAAGTTATAAAAATGGTGTAAATAAATGAGCAAACCAACCTACAAATTTCTGCCAACCTGTTCGACTTTTCCAAAACTGAGAATCTAAAGGAACACTTTTTGTCTTATCCTCTTCAAATAGATTGGATAGATCTTTTGTTATCTTATTATTAAAGATAAATGCATTTGTTTCATAGTCGTAACGTAAACTTCGACTATCTAAATTAGCAGTTCCCACGGTACAAAACCTATCATCTACCATCATTACTTTTGCATGATGAAATCCTTCATTATATAAATAAACATTCGCTCCTTTTTTCCGTAGCTTATTAGCTGCATACAATGAGGCAGCAGGGGTGAAAGGAATATCAGATTTAAGAGGTATAATAATTTCAATCTCAGTTCCCTTTTTTATTGCTTGGTGTATAGCTTTTTTTACTGATCTTGTGGGTAAAAAGTAGGGGTTAACAATTTGAATTTTATTTTCTGCTGCAAGAATGGAGGTAGAGTAGGCCTTACGTATAGATTTAGGGGTAACTTTAGGTTCTCTGTCCACAATAGCTAAAGTTACTCTTTGCTCTTCAGCGATAGTTTCTGGATTAGGAAAATAAAGGGGGCCTCCAATGTGTTGCTTTGTTTCTTTATTCCATATGGTGAGAAATATTTTTTGAAGATATTTTACAGCACTTCCATCTATTCTAATATGAAAATCTCTCCATTCTCCAATGTCTTCTAATCCATTAATATAATAATCTGCTATGTTTATACCTCCTGTATATCCAATTTTACCATCAACAACTACAATTTTTCTGTGGTCACGGTGTATAATATGATTAATGTATGGAAATCGTATCGGATCAAATTTAACAATTTCTACTCCAGTTGATCGAATTTTTTTAATATGACGTTTTTTAAGAGGTTGATTATTTGATAAGTTTCCAAATGCATCAAATAGGGCTCTAACCTCTACTCCTTCTTCTACTTTTTGTGCTAAGAGGTTAAAAAGTTCTGTTGCAATAGAGTCATTTCTGAAATTAAAATACTCTAGATGAACATGATGTTTTGCTTCTTTAATAGCAGCAAATAAATCCTCAAATTTTTCTTTGGCACCAGGAAGTAGTTTTATTTTGTTGTTATGCGTAATAGGAATGTTGTCTTTAGTAAATGCATCAATAACTAAGGTGTCACTAGCTAGATTAGCTTCTTGAGCAAACAACCAGAAAGGTAAAAGGAGTACTATTGAAATTAAATATTTTCTCAATGTAAAATAATTTTAGAACTAAATATAATGAGCAAAGATACAACATCCTTATTCTATATTAAGTCAATAAAAGTGCTTTTATGCTAAAAAGTTCTTAAAATTACTTGGAGTCGACAAATAGGTCAAGACCCAAAATTAGAGTTAGTAAAGATGAAAACACAATAACTGTTTTATAATCTAAATAAAAGAAGGGCTCAATAATACTTGTTATAGTTTGCATGTAGTTGTTTAAGGGAGTAATCCAAAAGGAGGTATAGTTAATGATTAAAATAAGGACTATAGCAAAAACAACCAATGCGGTTGAAACGATAAGTAAAGGTATTTTAGAAGGTTTTTTCTTTGGTAAACAATAGATAACTTGCTGGGTAAATCCATTATCTTTAATG
>JAAYSY010000193.1 GCA_012518235.1 Bacteroidales bacterium | reverse complement strand
TAAAGCTTTTTTCGGTTATAAACGTTAATTTTGCAGTTCGTTTTTTTGACTATAGTGCAGGAAACCAATCTGTTTTCTTGTCTATAGGCGGAAAATAAGTTATAATGCAAGGTTACAATATGCAGACAAAAGAATATATAAATGTATACGGTGCACGTGTACATAATTTAAAGGATATAGATAGTAAAATACCTCGAAACAGTCTAACTGTAATTACAGGTTTAAGTGGAAGTGGAAAATCGTCTTTAGCATTTGATACTCTCTTTGCGGAAGGACAACGTCGATACATTGAAACTTTCTCGGCTTATGCTCGTAATTTCTTAGGCAATTTAGAGCGTCCCGATGTGGATAAAATAACAGGATTGAGCCCTGTAATTGCTATCGATCAAAAAACAACAAATAAAAATCCTCGTTCTACTGTAGGAACATCAACCGAGATTTATGATTATTTGCGTCTTCTTTTTGCTAGAGCAGGAGAGGCTTATTCTTATCTCTCGGGAGAAAAAATGGTGAAGTATACCGAGGAGCAGATTATCGATTTAATTTTAGCAGATTATCATGGAAAGCGAATTTATATTTTAGCACCAGTAGTCCGCAATCGAAAGGGGCATTATAAAGAACTATTTGAGCAAATTCGAAGAAAAGGTTACTTGCAAGTCCGAGTCGATGGAGAAATACAAGAAATACGTCGTGGTATGATGTTAGAACGCTATAAAAATCACGATGTAGAAATTGTAATCGATAAGTTAATTGTTGCAGATAAGGACGATAAGCGTTTGCGAGATAGTGTAGCAGTAGCTATGAAACAAGGAGATGGACTATTGATGATATTAGAGGCAAAAGCGAATGAAGCTCGTCATTATAGTAAACAATTAATGTGTCCAGTTTCAGGTTTATCTTATAGAGAACCAGCTCCTCATAATTTTTCTTTTAACTCTCCACAAGGAGCATGTCCTAAATGTAAGGGGTTAGGAGTCGTTAATATAATTGATATCAATAAAGTTATACCTAATAAGAAGAAATCGATTTATGAAGGAGCTATTGCTCCATTAGGTAAATATAAAAGCAGTACTATTTTCTGGCAGATTGAAGCTTTATTAGAAAAGCATGATGCAGACTTAAAAACTCCGCTAACAGATTTAGATGAGGATGTGATTGATGAGATACTTTATGGATCAGATGAACGAATTCGAATTCGAGCTTCTGTAATTGGTACCTCATCTGATTTCTTCACTACATTTGAGGGAGTTATTCATTATATAAAAATGATGCAGGAGAAAGATACTTCTGCAAGAGCTCAAAAATGGGCCGATCAGTTTTCTAAAACAGGCGTTTGTCCAGAGTGTAAAGGAGAAAAACTGAATAAGGAAGCTTTACATTTTAGAATTCACGATAAAAATATCAGTCAGTTGGCAGCTATGGATATTTCTGATCTTTATGAATGGCTTTCCACTGTTGATGAACATCTTTCTAAAAGGCAGAAAAAAATTGCAACTGAAATATTGAAAGAGATTAAAACACGTCTTAGCTTTTTGTTAGATGTGGGTTTGAATTATCTATCACTTAGTCGTCCCTCAATGACACTATCTGGAGGAGAGAGTCAACGTATTAGATTGGCAACTCAAATAGGATCGCAATTGGTTAATGTGTTGTATATCTTAGATGAGCCAAGCATAGGATTACATCAACGAGATAATGATCGATTAATAAACTCTCTAAAAAAGTTAAGAGATTTAGGAAACACAGTAATTGTTGTGGAGCATGATAAAGATATGATGCTTGCAGCTGATTATATTATAGACTTAGGCCCCAAAGCTGGCCGTTTGGGCGGAGAAATTGTTTTTGCGGGTACTCCACAAGAGATGATGCAAACGCATACTTTAACCTCGAGCTACTTAAATGGAAGTAGAAAAATTGAAATTCCATCAGAGCGAAGAAAAGGAGAGGGTAAATCATTAACAATACGTGGAGCTAAAGGCAATAACCTTAAAAATATTACTGTTTCGTTTCCTTTAGGAACTTTAATTTGTGTAACGGGTGTATCAGGAAGTGGTAAATCTACTTTAGTGAATGAAACATTACAGCCCATATTATCTCAAAAGTTTTATCGATCGCTAAAAGACCCTTTAGCATACGACTCTATTGAAGGGATAGATTTTTTAGATAAAATAGTCACTGTAGATCAATCCCCCTTAGGAAGAACTCCGCGTTCTAATCC
>JAAYSY010000192.1 GCA_012518235.1 Bacteroidales bacterium | reverse complement strand
GAGAAGGCTACAATTATAGAAAACCTGTTGAAAAATAATAG
Source organism: Bacteroidales bacterium (assembly GCA_012518235.1). Classification (GTDB taxonomy): domain Bacteria; phylum Bacteroidota; class Bacteroidia; order Bacteroidales; family Bacteroidaceae; genus Bacteroides_E. The sequence continues at coordinate 18,654 of JAAYSY010000192.1, read as the reverse complement.
TATTTATGTGTGTGTTGAGGAATTTATAGAAGATGAAAAGTCAACGAATACTTTTACAAGTTATCGTATTAGAATTAAAAAAGAAGACCTTAACAATGCGTTATTAATTATTGATAAATTTAATTTGTTTGGTTCAAGAGAGTCGTTGGTAGAGTCAGATAATGGATTGAAACGAATTCTTGTAGCTGTCGATTTTTCCGCCTACTCTATAAATGCTTGTGGAGCTGCATTTGATTTGGCTAAAGCAATTAATGCAAAGGTTAAAATCCTCAATGTAATACCTTATATGCAATACCCTTCGCATGTTCCATTTGCAAGTAGATTAAAAGACCTTGGTGATGAAACTTTATTAGATAAGGCTAGAAAAAAGATGCTAAATCTTTGTTTTGAAATCGATCAAAAAATAACTCGGGGAGAGTTTCCATCTATTAATTATTCTTACTCCTTACGAGAGGGCATTGTAGATGAGGAAGTGTGTGTGTTTGTTAAAGAGTACGATCCTCATATGTTGGTGATTGGGACTAAAGGATTTGATGAGAGTGATACGGGTATTATTGGTGGTGTAGCGGCTGATATTATTGAGTGTACTAATATTCCAGTTTTGGCTGTTCCATTAAACTCTCCTTTAAAAGACTTTTCGGACATAAATCATATCGCTTTTTTAACGAATTTAGATGAGAGAGACTATTTCTCTTTTGTTTCTTTAACTCATATACTACAATTTAAGAAGGATATAAAAATTACATTGCTTCATGTTAATTTGAACTCGCAGAAAGAGCTAGAGAGGCAAGATGAGTTTCATGCGATGATTAAGATATTAAAAGAAAACTATCCTTGTCATCACATCGATTATAAATTAATTAATGCTGAAAATATTATTGAACCCGTATTGAATTTTGTGAGTGAAGAGAAAGTTCAGCTATTATCCTTAAACACACAGCGAAGAAACTTATTTAGTCGTGTTTTTATGCCTAGTGTATCTCGAAGGATTTTATCAAAATCGGACACTGTTTTATTGGTATTAAGAGGTAAAAGGTTACGAGATAATACAAGACTATAATTAGTGGATTAAAGGACTGTATAGTTATTGATTTTTTGAAACGTCTAAAATGGACTATAAGGATTTCGGTTTTCTTTTCTAACTTCTATGCGAATGCCAAAACCTTTATTCGATTTTAGTTCGAATCCACCCATAAAATCATTTCGCTGCCAAGGCATACTATTAGGACTACTTATGCGTTGCCCGTTTTCGTTGTATTGGCCAAATGTATTCAGTCTGAGATTATCATTGATTTGAAACGATTTGCTTTGTAGTCGCATGGGGCTTCCTCCTCTATTGTATAGTTCGTTATAACCTCCAGTGGAGAATGTAGGAGAAGAGTAGAAGCTAGAGTAAATAGGCATTTTGTCTAATTGAAAAAGCTCGTTGTAATTAACTGTATTTTTAGGTAGTTCTAAAGAAACCTTAGGTAGCGAAGGGGGTAAAATTGAAAATAGACTCATGTCTAAAATGAAATCTCCATATTGCTTGTATTGTTTATTGGGTGTAGCAAGGCTATCTGATGGAACTTCAGATTGACTATAAGAATATGAGGGAAATAGAATTACAAAAATGATTATTATATAACGTTTCATAGCCTAACAGTTTTCAATATTTCAAATATAAAAAGAAAGTCCATAAAGTGAGAATCCTTAGTACTATTTAACTAGTTCTAGAACTCCCTTTTTATTTAACTTTCTGTTTAATGTAGAATCAGAAGTTTTATTTAGAATCATTATAAACTTAAAAGATATTATGTAATGAAAAGCTCCCCTTTTCTATAAATAAGTGTTCGTTAGTTTGCTCTGTAATTAAAAATATAATAACTATGTATTTAAATTCTTTATTTAATTTTTATCATAAATTAAAACATGAAAACAGATATTGAAATAGCTAGAGAAGTAGAGTTACGAGAGATCAAAGATGTTGCTGCAGATATAGGGATTTTGGAATCCGATTTAGAGGGGTATGGTAAGTTTATGGCCAAAGTACCTGAGAAATTAATAGACTCTAAAAAAGAAGCTGAGAGTAATTTAATCTTAGTAACAGCTATAACTGCAACTAAAGCGGGTATTGGTAAGACTACCGTGTCAATAGGGCTAGCCTTGGGGTTGAATAAAATAGGGAAAAAAGCGATTTTAGCTTTGAGAGAACCATCATTAGGTCCTTGTTTTGGAATGAAAGGTGGAGCTGCAGGTGGAGGTTATGCACAAGTATTGCCTATGGAGAAAATTAACTTGCATTTTACGGGTGACTTTCATGCTATTACTTCGGCTCACAATTTAATAGCTGCTGTTCTTGATAATTATCTTTATCAAAATCAAGCTAAAGGATTTGGGTTAAAGGAAAATCTTTGGAAACGTGTAATGGATGTTAATGATAGATCTTTGAGAAATATTGTTGTGGGGCTTGGCCCTAAAACAAATGGGGTAGTAGCAGAGTCTGGTTTCGATATTACTGCTGCATCTGAGATTATGGCCATATTATGTCTTTCGAAAGATAGCAAGGATTTACGTCGTCGCATAGAGAATATTTTATTGGGTTATACTTATGATGATGAACCCTTTACTGTAAAAGATTTGGGAATAGCTGGTTCAGTAGTAGTTTTGTTAAAAGATGCCTTACATCCTAATTTGGTACAAACTACAGAAGGAACCGCTGCATTTGTTCATGGTGGTCCATTTGCTAATATAGCTCATGGTTGTAATTCAATTTTAGCAACACGGATGGCAATGACTTTTGGAGAGTATGCCATTACAGAAGCTGGATTTGGTGCCGATTTAGGTGCTGAAAAATTTTATAATATAAAGTGTAGAGTGGCTGAACTTCAACCTAAAGTTTCATTGATTGTAGCTACTACACAAGGATTAAAAATGCATGGAGGGGTAGCTTTAGATGATATTAAAGAGCCTAACATAGAAGGACTGAGAAAGGGTTTTGCTAATTTGGATAAACATGTAGAAAACCTACAATCATTTGGTCAAACGGTTATTGTAGCTTTTAATAAGTATGCAACTGATACAGATGAAGAGGTTAATGCTTTACAAAAACACTGTGCCGATTTAGGCGTTGGCTTTGCTATTAATAATGCCTTTGCTTTAGGTGGTGAAGGAGCTGTAGAGTTAGCTAATTTAGTTGTAGATACAATAGCTAAAAATCCATCTAAACCGATGCATTTTACTTACGATTCAAATGATAGCGTAGAAGAGAAAATAACTAAAGTGGCTACTGAAATTTATGGAGCAGGTACGGTTATTTTAAGTAAAAAAGCAAAGGATAAAATTAAATTAATTAATCGACTTGAATTGCAACATTATCCTGTGTGTATTGCTAAAACACAATATTCTTTTTCTGCAGATGCTAAGGCCTATGGTGTGCCTAAGGGATTTGAGTTTGAAATAAAAGACTTAGTTATTAATAATGGAGCTGAGATGATTGTGGCTATTGCTGGCGAAATGCTTCGGATGCCTGGTTTACCTCGTGAGCCCCAAGCTTTGCATATTGATATTGTTGATGGAGAAATAGAGGGTTTAAGTTAACTTTACATTTTCTTGTAGATAGAATTAAGATGGGGTTGGGGTTTATATAATAAGCCTAATCCCATCTCTTATTTATATAAGAATGAAAGGTGAATATCAGACTCTTTTTTTATATTTGTTATAAGTATAATTATTAGATAAATAGAATTTAGTATGAGCAGAATAAAGGTATGGTCGTTTTTAATTGTTTCGAGTCTATTGTTTCTTTTGAGTTCATGTGGTGGGTCAAGTAATAAGAGTTCATCTTCTGACATTAGTTTTCAAGTAGGGGATTTGCTAAATGAAGCTAGTGAATGGGTGGGTAATGAGATTGAAGTAGAGGGACTTTGTACTCATATTTGTGCGCATGGAGGAACTAAGATTTTCTTAATGGGAGACACAGATGCAGAAAGTATTCGAGTTGAGGCTAATAAATTAGGACGCTTTACAAACGACTGTTTGAATCAGATAGTAAATGTCAAAGGAGTGCTAAAGGAAGAGCGGATTGATGAGACTTATTTACAGCGTTGGGAGGAAGAATTAAAAATTCAACCTGAAAATCATGGTGAAGGAGGAGGTTGTGATACTGAAAAAGTAGCCCGAGGAGAGTCGGTTGATCAGGATACCTTAGATCGAATAACATCCTTTAGAGAACGTATTGCAGAAGAAAAAGAAAAATCGGGCAAGGCTTATTTATCTTTCTATTATATTGAAGCTATATCTTATGCAATTCAATAATAGGAACAGTAGAAAATGGATGCGTATTCTTCATCGAGATTTATCTTTTTTCTTTGCTGGGGTTATAATTATTTATGCCATTTCGGGTGTTGTTATGAATCATCGAGATACTATTAATCCGAACTTTAGGATTACGAAAAAAGAATTTAATATCAATACAATACTACCCGATAAAGAATCTATAGATCAGCAGTTTATAGTAGAGGTCCTCAAACCATTGAATGAGCATAATAATTACACAAAGCACTATTTTCCTGAAGAAGATAAGTTGAAAATCTTCTTAAAAGGAGGTTCTAACTTAGTAGTTGATTTAGATTCGGGCAGTGTAGTTTATGAATCGGTTACTAGGCGTTATATCTTAAGCTCGTTAACAAAGTTGCACTATAATCCAGGACAATGGTGGACTTATTTTGCTGATGTTTTCTCTATTTGTTTAATTCTAATTACACTTACAGGATTATTTTTAGTTCGAGGAAAATATGGTTTAACAGGTAGAGGAGGAGTATTACTGGTTGTAGGGTTACTCTTTCCGTTGTTGTTTTTGCTTTTTTTCTAAGACTGAATTTTACAAATATGTATTTCTTAAAGATAAGTGTAGTTAGGTAAGCTAGTACTACTCAGAATGAGTTGATTAATTAATTTTTATTCCTTTGTTGTTTTTTAATCTTAAATCTTTATCACACTATGTCACCAATACTGATTCTTACTATTATATTACTGTATTTTGCACTTTTATTTGGGGTGTCCTATTATACAGGAAGAAAAACAGATAATGAAGGTTTCTTCTCAGGAAATAGAAAATCCCCTTGGTATATAGTTGCATTTTCCACTATTGGTGCAGCTATATCTGGGGTTACATTCGTATCAGTTCCAGGTATGGTGGCAACGTCAAGTTTTTCTTATATGCAAATGGTGTTAGGGTTTGCTGTAGGTCAGCTACTTATCGCTTTTGTTTTAATACCGTTGTTTTATAGAATGAATTTAACCTCGATTTATCAGTATTTAGAAGATCGATTTGGGTTATCTACTTATAAAACGGGAGCTTGGTTCTTTTTTATATCTAAAATGCTTGGTGCCTCTATTCGATTATTTGTTGTTTGTATTGTTCTTCAACTAGTAGTGTTTAAACCTTTGCAGTTGCCTTTTATTATTAATGTGTTATTTACTGTGGGGTTAGTTTGGCTTTATACTTTTAAAGGAGGAGTAAAAACTCTTATTTGGACAGACTCTTTAAAGACCTTCTGTTTAATTGTTTCGGTTGGTCTTTGCATCTATTATATAGCAACAGATTTAGGGTTGAGTTTATCTGATTTAACAGCAAAAACTCAAAATAGTGGTATGGGGAAGATGTTCTTTTTTGATGACATAAATGATCCTCGATTTTTTTTAAAGCAGTTTTTGGCTGGAGTGTTTACTGTTATAGCAACTACAGGTTTAGATCAGGATATGATGCAACGCACATTAAGTTGTAAAAACACAAAAGACGCTCAAAAGAATATGATAACGGGAGGTATTCTTCAATTATTTATTGTTTTTTTATTTTTAATGTTAGGGTCTCTACTTTATCTTTTTGCTTTTCAAAATTCTATTTCTTTGCCAGATAAAGGAGACGAGATGTTTCCTTATTTAGCAACAGGCGATTTTTTCCCTATAGTGGTGGGAGTTTTGTTTATTATAGGTTTAGTTGCAGCAGCTTATGCTGCTGCAGGGTCTGCTCTGACTGCATTAACGACTTCTTTTACGGTGGATATTTTAGAAAGTCCTAAGTATAAATCAGAAAGTGAAGTAGCTACCATTAGAAAAAGAGTTCATATAGGTATGGCTATTATTATGGGTGTTGTAATCTTTATTATTAACATACTTAATAAAGAGTCGGTAATTAATACCGTTTATATGTTAGCTAGTTATACTTATGGTCCTATATTAGGATTGTTTGCTTTTGGTATATTCAGTAAGAAAAAAGTCAAAGATAAATATGTTCCTGTGGTGGCATTGGTGTCTCCCATTATTTGTTTTGTTTTAGATGTTAATTCTCAAGAATGGTTTAATGGCTATCAATTTAGTCATGAACGACTTCTTTTCAATGCATTATTTACAGTTGTTGGTTTAATAATGCTAATAGATAGAAATGAAAAAGTGATAACTCCTAAATTTATAAGTTAACATGATTCTTTTAGCAGATGGCGGTTCCACCAAAGTTCATTGGTGTTTAATAGAGGACTCAAAAATTAGTACGGAAGTTTATACAACTGGAGCCAACCCTTTTTTTAGAACCAGTGAGTGTATTAGCTCTGAGTTAAGAGTAAAATTACTCCCTAAATTAGAAAATGCTAGTATTCAATCTGTTCATTTTTTTGGAGCAGGTTGTGCTTACCCTCAAATTAATACGGTAATTGAAAGAGCAATTAGAGATTGCTTCAATGTAAAACAGATTGAAGTAGGTAGTGATTTAATGGCTGCAGCTAAGGGACTTTTAGGTAGAGAGGCGGGTATAGCTTGTATCTTAGGCACTGGTTCTAACTCTTGCTATTATAATGGAATAGAAATAGTTGAAACTGTTTCACCTCTTGGATATATTTTAGGAGATGAGGGTAGCGGAGCGGTTTTAGGACGTCTTTTTGTTGGTTCTTGCTTAAAAAATCAATTGGGAGATAAGCTAAAAAAACAGTTTCTTGAGGAGTATGAGTTAACTCCACAACTTATTTTAGACAGAGTCTATAAGCAACCAGTCCCCAATCAGTTTTTGGCGAGTCTTTCTCCTTTTATCCTAAAAAACATAGAGCATGATTCCGTTTATGAATTAGTATATAATTCATTTTCGGATTTCTTTAAGAAAAATGTGATGCAATATAATTATGAAGATAATCAGGTGAGTTTAGTGGGTTCTGTTGCCTATTATTTTCAGACTATTATACTGGATGTGGCAGAAAAATTAAATATAAGAATAGCCAAGATTGAGCAGTCGCCTATGCCAGGTTTAATTGAGTATTACGCTAATAATAAAGTGATAGAAAATGACATTTGTTAAAATATCAGAGCAACCTTCTTTGTATAGTGATTTAGATAAAAAAACTATTCATGAACTTCTTATAGATATAAATAATGAAGATAAAAAAGTAGCTTTAGCAGTAGAACAAGCAATACCTGCTATAGAAAAATTAGTAGAGAAAATTGTACCTAGAATGAAGCGAGGTGGTCGTATCTTTTATATGGGAGCGGGAACGAGTGGACGTTTAGGTGTATTGGATGCTTCAGAAATTCCTCCTACGTTTGGTTTACCTCCAACTCTAGTTGTTGGATTAATTGCTGGAGGGGACTCTGCTTTACGTAATCCAGCTGAGGGGGCAGAAGACGATATGAGTAAAGGATGGGGGGAGTTATTATCTTACTCTATAAACTCCAATGATACTGTTATTGGTATTGCAGCTTCTGGTACAACTCCTTATGTTTTAGGAGCCTTAAAGAAGGCACGGGAGGAAGGTGTTTTGACAGCTTCAATCTCTAGTAATCCTCATTCACCTATGAGTGAGACGGCAGACATTGCTATTGAAATGGTAGTAGGTCCCGAATATATTACAGGAAGTTCACGAATGAAATCAGGAACAGGTCAGAAAATGATACTTAATATGATTTCAACATCAGTTATGATCAAATTAGGACGAGTTGAGGGAAATCGCATGATAAATATGCAACTAACGAATCAAAAATTGGTAGATAGAGGAACACGTATGTTAATTGATGAGTTAGGATTAGATTATACTGAATCTAAGAGGCTATTACTTTTGCATGGTTCGGTTAAGAAAGCAATAGATGCTTACAAGAAAGAATAAGAGGGTTTTCTATAGAAAAGAAAAAGGCTAAAGAGCAGAGGTTAATCTGCTATTTAGCCTTTTTAATATGAAGTTTCTTTTCTTAAAAATTAAAGATAGGATATTCTTTCATTCGATTGTTAACCTCTTCTTTAACTTCAGCAATCACTTTTGCATTGTTAATGTTAGAAAGTACTTTTTCAATCATCTCAGCAATTACTATCATCAGATCTTCTTTAGCTCCACGAGTAGTTATAGCTGGAGTACCTAAACGAATACCTGAAGTTTGAAATGCAGAACGAGAATCAAAAGGTACCATGTTTTTGTTTACTGTAATGTCAGCTTCACCTAACGCTTTTTCTGCCACTTTACCTGTCAGTTCAGGGAATTTGGTTCGTAAGTCAATAAGCATAGAGTGATTATCAGTACCACCAGAAACCACACCAAAACCTCTTTTTAGAAGTTCATTAGCTAATGTTTTAGCGTTTTTTTGAACTTGCTTTTGGTACGTTTTATATTCAGGTTGTAAGCACTCATTAAAAGCCACAGCTTTAGCAGCAATGATATGCTCTAAAGGACCTCCTTGAATACCTGGGAAAACAGCCGAGTCTAATAATTGAGACATCATTCTGATTTTACCTTTCATGTTGGTTTTACCCCATGGATTAGGGAAGTCTTTTCCCATAAGAATTACACCACCTCTAGGACCACGTAGTGTTTTATGTGTTGTAGAAGTAACAATGTGTGCATATTGAACAGGATTATCAAGAAGTCCAGCAGCAATTAATCCGGCAGGGTGTGCCATATCAATCATTAAAAGTGCACCTACTTTATCTGCAATTTCTCTCATACGTTTATAATCCCATTCACGAGAATAAGCAGAACCACCACCCACAATAAGTTTAGGTTTTTCGCTTAATGCAACTTCTTCCATTTGATCATAATCAACACGTCCCGTTTTTTCATCCACATTGTATTCGCAAGGTGTGTATAGGATACCAGATGTGTTCACTGTAGCTCCATGAGAAAGGTGCCCGCCATGAGAAAGATTTAATCCCATGAATTTGTCACCAGGGTTTAGAACAGCTAAAAAAACAGCTGCGTTTGCTTGTGCTCCAGAGTGTGGTTGAACATTAGCCCATTCTGCCCCAAATATTTTTTTAAGACGGTCAATAGCTAATTGTTCAGTCTGATCAACTATTTCACATCCTCCATAATAGCGCTTCCCAGGATATCCTTCAGCATATTTATTTGTTAGGCAGGAGCCCATGGCTTCCATTACTTGGCTACTTACAAAATTCTCAGACGCAATCAACTCAATACCTCTTAATTGACGTTGATGCTCTTGCTCGATCAAGTCGAAAATTACATCATCTCTTTTCATTGTGATTATGATCTCAATTTATCTGTGATAAAACATTATATAAACGCACAAAAATATAGAAAAAGAATGACTTTCAGAAGAAAGTCATAACATTATTGTTACACTGAAATATTAAAAGAGCACTCCTACTGAAAAGCTGATAACACTGTCTCTTCTATCAAAGACTGTTTTTCCTGTTTTCTTGTTTTCAGTTTGCGGATTGTAGCTTATTTCTTTAGAGAGATTAAAAAAAGATTGCTCATATCTAAAGTCAAAAAATAATTGGGATATATTGACACCAACCCCTAGTACTAATCCTAAGTTAAAAGGTTTTATTTTTTCATCAAGTTCAGCTAAGTCAAAATTATCAAAAGTGATTTTACTTTTCTTCTCCCAAATATATTTAACTTTTGGGCCTACAAAAAAAGCCATTCCATAAGGGTTTTTACTAATAAAGTTGAATCCATAAAGAATAGGTAATTCAAAATTATGTAACTCAGAATTAATAGTAGAGTAACTAGGTACTAGTTCTGGGTTTTTTTGTGTTTTGTCAAACGATAGCTCGGAGCGATAGATTTGATAAGAAAGCTCTGGTTGAATAAAGTGCTTTTTATTGAGATAAACTCTCATAAAGGGAGTTATATGATATCCAATTTTATAATTGTTTTGTGTTTGTTTTATTTTAATTCCATCAATTCTAAAATCCGAAATAAGATAAATAGATGAGTTAAAGCCTGTTTTTAATCCAAACTTAATCTGCTTGTCTTTATTAAGTTGTATAACCTCTTCTTTTTGATTGTTTTCTAGTTCACTATTTTGAGCAACTAGAAAAAAAGGAATAAACCAAAATATAAAAAAATAGAGTATAACTTTTTTCCTATTCATAGAATTGACAGATTTAACTTAAACCTTAAAAAAGGCTGTATAAATATAACCTTATTCAGCTAATAAATCTTGTTGAATAATAATTATTTCTTCTCTTTTAAGTTCTTTCTCACAATAATGACAACAAACTATACAATGTTCTTTATCAGTAACATGAAAATAAGTACTCATTGGTTCGTTGTTAGTGATGCATTTTGGGTTGTTGCATTTAATTATGCCTTTAAGTTCATTGGGCATGTTTACCTCACGCTTTTCAACAACTTCGTAATCTCTTATAATATTTAGCTTAACATGAGGTGCAACCACTGAAATTCTATTTATTTCCTCATCGCAGAAGAATTTGTCAGAAATTTTAATAATCCCTTTTATTCCTAGTTTTCTACTTTTTAAGTTATAGCCAATTGTAATGTTGTTACTCATGTGTTCTAAATTTAATAATGTAACAACAGCAAAAAGTTTATCGGAAGGAATATGATCAATAACCGTACCATTTTCAAGTGCGGCTACTTGTAATTCTTGTTTTTTCTGTTTCATATTGTTCGATATTTATCATTAGAGTTAATGCCATCTAATGTAAAACCTAAGCAGTCGCATAGGATTGCTTGACGTGCATAGAGTCCATTTTTAGCTTGTTGAAAATAGTATGCTTTAGGGCTTGAATCCACATCGTACGCTATTTCATTTACGCGAGGTAGTGGATGAAGTATGCGTAAATTCTCTTTTGAGTCTTTTAGCATTTCCTTATGTAAGATGTATACATTTTTAACCCTTTCGTATTCCATAATATCACTAAAACGTTCTTTTTGGACTCTCGTCATATAAAGAATATCTGCATTGTTTATTATTTCAGGAGTAAACTCCACATGCTCTTCGTAAGGAATACTGTACTTCTCACAAAAAAGTTTATATTCATTGGGCATTCGTAATTCTTCTGGAGCTACAAACTGAAATGTAGGGTTAAAGTGACGCATAGCGAAGAGTAAAGAGTGAACCGTTCTTCCATACTTTAGGTCTCCTACTAAGCAGATATTTAAGTTTTCAAGAGTGTTTTGAGTTTTGCTAATAGATACAAGATCTAGCATCGTTTGAGAGGGATGTTGATTTGCACCATCACCAGCATTAACTACAGGAATAGGAGATACTTCACTAGCGTATCGAGCAGCACCTTCTAGGTGGTGTCTCATAACAATGACATCAGCATAATTGCTAACCATCATTATGGTATCTTTTAAACTTTCTCCTTTTGTTGAACTAGTTGCTTTAGGATCAGCAAAACCTATTACACGGGCCCCTAATCGATTGGCTGCTGTTTCGAAGCTTAAGCGGGTGCGTGTAGAGGGTTCGAAGAATAAGGTGGCTACAATTTTGTTTTGAAGAATCTTCTCATTTGGGTGCTTCTCAAACCATTTAGCCATTTCAATGAGGTAGAGAATTTTTTCCTTAGAGTAGTCGGCGATGGTTACTAAGCTATTGTTTTTCATACAATTTATGCGCTTTATGTTGTATCTTTATTTATTGACTGTAAAGATATGAAAAAATGTTTTTAACTCCATAAGAAAACGATTAACTTTGGTAATTAAATAGGGAGTGTTAAGCCTCCTTAATGGAGGAGTATTTATTGTGAATGAAAAAGTTTTATTTTAATTTTGCACTTCTTACTAAATCTAAGCTCCTTTTATAGAAATAAATAAAGAGAAACAATGATTAAAATATTAGTACGAAGCCTATGGGCTCTGTTTTTTATTGGACTACTGGCTGTAGTGCTTCTTTTTTTCGCTATTGGAAAAGGATGGGTGGGGTACATGCCACCTGTTGAAGATATTGAAAACCCTAGCTACAAATTTGCAACTGAGATAATATCAGAAGATGGCGAGGTTTTAGGAACGTGGTCTCTTCAAAAAGAAAATAGGATCTATGCTTCATATAATGAGTTGTCTCCTCATTTAATAAAAGCTTTAATAGCAACTGAAGATATTAGATTTAAAAATCATTCAGGTATTGATGCTAAGGCTTTGTTGCGTGCAATTGTAAAAAGAGGTCTTTTATTTCAAAAGCATGCAGGGGGGGGAAGTACTATTACGCAACAGCTTACTAAACTACTTTATTCCCCTACGGCTGAGAATGTATTAGAGCGCTTGTCGCAGAAGCCTATAGAGTGGGTTATGGCTGTTAAGTTGGAGCGATACTACACGAAGGAGGAAATTCTTACGATGTATCTTAATAAATTTGATTTTTTGAATAATGCGGTAGGAATCAAAACAGCTGCTTACACTTATTTTGGTGCTGATCCTTCCTCTTTAAAATTAGAGGAGGCTGCAACATTAGTGGGAATGTGTAAAAATCCATCATTATATAATCCTTTACGTTATAATGAGCGTTCGCGAGGAAGACGTAATGTGGTATTAAACCAGATGTATAAGGCTAACTTTATATCTAAAGCAGAAAGAGACTCATTGATACAATTGCCTTTAGAGTTAGAATATCATCGAGTAGATCATAAAGAAGGATTAGCTACTTATTTTAGAGAATATTTACGCGGCGTAATGACGGCTAAAAAACCTCTTAAGAAGAACTACAGAGGATGGCAAATGCAGAAGTTTTATGAGGACTCTGTAGCTTGGGATAATGATCCATTATTTGGATGGTGTGAGAAAAATCAAAAGAAAAATGGAACAAATTATAGTATTTATACCGATGGGTTAAAGATTTATACTACCATTAATTCTAAAATGCAAAAATATGCTGAGGAAGCAGTAGAAGAGCATATTGGTAATTATTTACAAGATAATTTCTTTAAAGAGAAAAAAGGACGAAAAAAAGCTCCATACACAAATAGATTGTCTCAGGAAGAGGTGGATCGAATTGTGAGTCGTTCCGTTCGTCAAAGTGAGCGCTATCGAATAATGAAAGAAGATGGAGCAACAGAGAGTGAAATAGAAAAGGCTTTCAACACTCCGCATGAGATGTCTGTTTTTACTTGGAAAGGAGAGAAAGATACGATATTGACTCCTTTAGATTCAATAAAATATTATAAGCACTTTTTACGAACAGGAATACTATCTATGGACCCTATAAACGGGCATGTTAAAGCTTATGTGGGAGGACCAAACTATACCTATTTTCAATACGATATGGCTATGGTGGGACGTCGCCAGGTAGGATCAACTATTAAGCCATTTCTTTATGCATTGGCTATGGAAAATGGTTATACGCCTTGTGATCAAATGCGACATGTTGAACAGACATTAATCGATGGTAATGGTGAGCCATGGACTCCACGTACAAGTACAAAGAAGAGAATGGGAGAGATGGTTTCTTTACGTTGGGGACTTGCAAATTCTAGTAATTGGACCTCTGCTTATTTAATGAGCAAATTAAATCCGTATGCTTTAGTCCGTTTAATTCATAATTTTGGAGTCTTAAATCAGGAAATAGACCCTACTGTTTCTTTAAGTTTAGGACCTTGTGAAATATCTGTTGGTGAAATGGCTAGTGCATATACTGCTTTTGCTAATAAAGGGATTCGAGTAGCTCCTTTATTTGTTACTCGCATTGAGGATAATGATGGGAATGTGATAGCTCGATTTACCCCCGATATGGATGAAGTGATTAGTGCATCTAGTGCTTATAAAATGTTAAGCATGCTACAAGCAGTTATTAATGAAGGAACGGGTGGAAGAGTGCGTCATCGTTATGGAATTACAGCTGACATGGGAGGTAAGACAGGAACTACAAATGATAATTCAGATGGTTGGTTTATTGGTTTTACTCCTTCCTTAGTTTCAAGCTGTTGGGTAGGTGGTGAGGAACGTGATATTCATTTTGATACTATGTTTTATGGACAAGGTGCTTCTATGGCACTCCCTATTTGGGCCATTTATATGAATAAAGTATTTGGTGATGAATCTTTAGGTTATAGTCAGGAAGAGCGATTTGTGTTTCCTGATAATTTTGATCCATGTGGTACCAATCAATATCACGATAGTGATACTCTTCGGGTTACAACTCCTACATCTCAATCAAGATCGGGCTTAGATGAACTATTCGATTGAGTCTAGGTTTTATGAATGAGTGTTGGATTTCTTTGGGAAGCAACTATGAGTCTGCTTACAACTTTAAGCAAGCTCATAATTTGTTAACGGAATTATTTAACGGAATTACATGGAGTCCTGCTATAAATACTAAACCAGTAGGTATAAATAATCCCGCTTTCTTTCTAAATCAAGTAGGGTATTTTAAGTCTGAGTATAGTAAAAAAAAGATTGTGAGTTTATTAAAGGCTATTGAACTCAGAATTGGACGTAGAGATGAAGATAAAGCTAAAGAGATAGTCAGAATAGATCTTGATTTATTAATCTATAATGAGGATTATATTAAGAGAGAAGATTTAGAACGAGATTATGTTCAAAAGGGTATAAGAGAGATAAATATGAGTAAGAAAGCTTTGAGTTTTGTGGGTATTATTCCTGCTCGATATGCTTCAACTCGTTTTCCAGCAAAGCCTTTGGCTTTTTTAGGCGGAAAACAGGTAATACAACATGTATATGAGCAAGTATCTAAGGTACTTGATGCAGTTTATGTTGCAACAGATGATCAGCGAATAGTTGAGGCTGTTGAGGCGTTTGGAGGAAAAGTAGTAATGACATCTAGTGCCCATAAAAGTGGAACGGATAGGTGCAGAGAAGCAGTAGATAAAATAGGTAAGTCATTTGATGTTGTAATTAATATTCAAGGAGATGAACCGTTTATTCAACCCTCACAATTAAAGACTTTGATAGAGTGTTTTTCTGATATTCAGACTCAGATAGCTACTTTAGTTAAACCTTTTAGTGAAAAATCGGATTGGAAGGATTTGCAAAACGCAAATAGTCCTAAAGTAGTGATTGACTCGAATGACTTTGCTCTTTATTTTAGTCGTTCTGTAATTCCATATATCAGAGGAGAAGAACAAGAGAAGTGGTTGAATCAGCATGTTTTCTATAAGCATATAGGTTTATATGCTTATAGATTAGAAGTACTGAATGAGATTACTTCTTTACCTCAATCTTCTTTAGAGTTAGCTGAATCCTTAGAGCAGCTGCGCTGGATAGAGAATGGGTATAAAATAAAAGTAGGAAAAACTAACGTAGAGACTATTGGTATTGATACTCCAGAGGATTTAGAAAAAGCGGAAAAACATTTAGAGCAGATAAACAAAAAAGAAGCATGAGAAAATTAAATAGGACAGAAACTCCTGAAGTTAAAGCAATAAATAATATCGAGTTTTTTCAGCCTGCAAAAATAAAAATGCCCAATGGAATTCCTCTTGAAATAATTGATGTAGGTGTTCAAGATGTTGTGCGGATAGATATTCTTTTTGAAGGTGGTCGTTGGCAGCAAGATCATAAATTGCAATCTCTTTTTACAAATAGAATGCTTAGGGAAGGAACAAATCGATATACTTCTTCAGGAATATCAGAAAAGTTAGACTTTTATGGTTCTTGGATGCAGTTCTCAAACTATCCAAAACATACGTGTGTTACTCTTTATAGCTTGAGTAAATACTTTAAAGAAGCATTAGATATCTTATACTCTATTATAATAGAGCCACTTTTTCCTGAGAAGGAGTTATCAAGGTTAAGAGATCGTTCGAAACAACAATTCCTGGTTCATTCCTCGAGGGTTTCTTTTATTGCAAATAGACTTTTGTTTCATTCATTATATGGTAGTGAACATCCTATTGGAAATACTAGTGTACCCGAGGATTTTCTTAAGATTTCGTCAAGTGATTTGCGCACTTTTCATGAAAAGTATTATAATTCAGAAGGTTGCTCTATTTACCTCTCTGGTAAGATATCAACTGCAGTGTTACAAGATGTGGAAACTGTTTTTGGAGAACAATCATTTGGAAATAAAGCAGATTGGAAAGCTACTTTATATCCAATAAAAACAAGTCAAGATAAGCGCATAACTTTCAAAAAAGAAGGTGCATTACAAAATGCTGTCCGTATGGGTTCGCTAACTATAAATAAAGGGCATGCTGATTATTTAAAATTTCGTGTTCTTGTTACTCTTTTTGGGGGTTATTTTGGGAGTAGATTAATGTCAAATATACGTGAAGATAAAGGTTATACTTATGGTATCTCATCCTCTTTAATTCCTTATCCCGATAGTTCAGTATTATTAATAGCGAGTGATACTGATCCAAAATATGTGGAATCGCTAATTGAAGAGGTTTATAAGGAAATGCGTCGATTAAAAAGTGAAAAAGTGTCAGCTAACGAGCTGTCTAAAGTCAAGAACTATATGATAGGAGATTTGTGTAGAAATTATGAAACCGCATTTTCTATTGCAGATGCCTGGTTAGCGGTAAAGACGTCGGATTTAAATCAAGATTACTTTGCTAAAATGTTATCTGCTATTGAAGATGTTTCCGTTGATGATATCTATGTTTTAGCTAATCGTTATTTTAATGAGGAGATAATGAGAGAGGTTATAGTTGGACAATAATACTTAAATGAGATGAAATACACTCTCTTGAAGGTTGTCTATTAATTTTATCTTTAGTAATATTGAAAGTATTAAAGATATTCAAGAAAACGAAAACATGAAAAAAGCGCTATATATTCCTTTGTTTATTTCTTTGTTATTTTCCATATCAGTTCAAGCTCAAGAAAAAGAGGGTTTTATGAATCGAGTTAAAGGGTTTTTTAGTCCAAGCTATCGCATAGGTAGCTATACGTTTAAAAATGGAGCAGTATACACAGGAGAATTGAGAAAACGCCGCCCAGAAGGATCTGGAAAAACATTGTACTTAAATAATGATATTTATAATGGAGAGTATAAGAAGGGGCAAAGAGAAGGGTATGGTGTTTATATTTTACACACAGGCGAGAAGTATGCTGGAAATTGGGTTGATGATATTCAGCAAGGTGATGGTGAGTATTTCTTTTTGAATAATAATCGATATAGTGGCACTTGGGAAAATGGTTTTCAGCAAGGAAGGGGGATAATGTATTATCATAATGGTGATAAATATGAAGGAGATTGGCATCAAAATCAAAGACATGGTTTAGGAACTTACTCGTGGCTAAACGGTGCAAAATATGTTGGTCAGTGGGTTGATGATAAAAAGAATGGTGAAGGAACTATGGTTTGGAATGATGGTTCAAAATATACTGGTGAGTGGAAAAATGACCAAAGACAAGGAAAAGGAGTTTTTGAATATCTTAATGGTGATAAATATTCAGGTGATTGGGTTAATGATATTCAACACGGTAAAGGCGTATATAAGTTCCATACTGGAGACTCTTATGAAGGAACATATAATCAAGGAGCACGTACAGGAAAAGGTGTTTATATTTATGTGAATGGTGATAAATATGAAGGGCAGTTCAAAGATGGTGTTCAAGAAGGACAGGGTGCATTCTATTGGACTAATGGCGCTCATTATGTTGGAGAGTGGAAGGATAATCAAAGGAATGGTCAAGGTAAGTATACTTGGAGTAATGGGGATGTCTATAGTGGTGAGTGGAAAGATGGACAGCCTAATGGTGAAGGAACTCTTGTTTTAGAGGATGGTGTGAAATATAAAGGTTCTTTTGTTAATGGTTTAGAAGAGGGTAAAGGTGTTCTTATTGATAAAGAAGGACATCGACATGAGGGTACTTTTAAAGGAGGAAAACGGGATGGTGATTTTATTGAATATGATGTAGATGGAAAAGTAGTGAAGAAAACAAGATATAAAAATGGCTTCCTTCAATCTACTTTTAATTAATATCAATTTTAAAAAGTTAATAACTGAGCTAGATAATGACTAGAATTCATTTTAGAAATTACTTTAAGGTTTTTATCTCCGAAAGCATCTCGTGTATATTAGTAAGTATTTCACTTTGATCAACTTCTAAAACATTTAATGAGCGACTAAACGAGTTATAGGGCTGATATACCTCTATAGGAGTTACAGAAAAAAGACCTAAAGTTGGTGTGTTCGATGCACTAGATAGATGCATAACACCACAATCAGCTGTTATAAATAGTTTTGTATGTGATATAACTGCAGCCATTTCACGAATATCTGTACTGTAATATGATATTGCCTTAAAGTTAATTTGAGAAACACGTTCTTTAGGTAAAACCTCCATTAAATTATACTGATCCCCCAATTGTTCTTTTAATTTACTATATAAATCACTCCACCAAACTTTGTTGAAGCACTTTCTTCCTGTGGCAAAAGTATAAATACAAATAGTCTCTTTTTTGTTTTCAATTAGCTGATTAAGTTTATTCCTACCATTAGTTATCTCATCTTTAGTTAACATT
>JAAYSY010000191.1 GCA_012518235.1 Bacteroidales bacterium | reverse complement strand
TTCTTTAGGCATTTTAAGCTCACAGCTTAAAAAAGTAGAAATTATAAACGAGAATACAAGTATAATAAAGCTCCTATTATTCATTATTTTTCAGAATTTACTTGTTCATCTTCTCCTTTAAAGTGTTTATCAGGGTGAGCTTCGTTTAGGTATTTGCTGTAAAAAAGAATCAACGCAAACATTCCACAAGTAATGGCAGCATCAGCAAAATTAAATATAGGACTAAAGAAAATGAAGCGATTACCACCTACCCATGGCACCCAGTCTGGCCAAAAAGTATCGATAATTGGAAAATAAAACATATCCACAACCTTTCCATAAAAGAAAGATTCATATCCATTGCCTGGATTAAAAGATGCAATTTGAGAATAAGTACTTTCTTCAAATAGAGCTCCATAAAACACACTATCAATAATATTGCCTAAAGCACCCGCTATAATTAATGAGATACAGATAATATATCCCAATTTAAAGTTTCTTTTTACAATGCGTGTCAGATACCATCCAACAAAACCAACCACTATTATCCTAAATGCAGTTAAAAAGAGCTTACCAAATATTTCAACGCCAAAGGCCATCCCATTATTCTCGGTAAAGTAGATATAAAACCAATCGGTTATATGAATACTTTCATGTAAATACATAGATGTTTTGACTGCTATTTTAATTAGCTGATCAATAATCAGTACAGAAAAAATAGTTATTAATGCCCAATGACCTTTTGATAGTGATTTCTTCATTGCTTATTTATACAATATATACATAAAAAAGGTTGAGTCTGATTTTAATCTATATAAGATCACACATTCTCAACCTTTTAAATATTCATTTTAATACTTAATCCACAGAAAGATTATTTTTCGTTTCTCTTAGCTTCAATACTTAACGTAGCATGAGGAACTACTCGAAGACGCTCAGCTGGAATTAATTCACCAGTTTCTCTACAAACACCATACGTTTTGTTTTCTATGCGTACTAAGGCAGCCTGTAAGTTTGTAATAAACTTCAACTGACGCTGTGCTAAACGCTGTGTCTCCTCTCTAGATAAAGCACTAGCTCCCTCATCAATAATTTTATACGTTGGAGAGGTATCATCTGTTGAATTATTGTCTAAACCTAATAAGCTATCATTTAACAACTTATAATCTCGTTTAGCTAACTCCAATTTTTCCATTATAATGGTGCGAAACTCATTTAATTCTTCATTGGAATATCTTGTCTTCTTTGCCATAATAATTAAATTTAGACGGTTTATTAAATTATTTATCTATTTTCTCAACATAAACATCTAATGAGAAGTCATCAAAATCAATCTTCTCACCGTTTTTTACCTCATTTAATAACTCTAAAGACGTTCCTAATACCTGACTACAAATATACTCATTATATTCTTGAATAGCCTCATCCGTTTCAGCGTTTTTAGAAATAACAATATTGATTTGGTCGGTTATTTCAAACCCATTAGATTTTCTTAAATTTTGAATTCTATTTACTAGTTCACGAGCAATACCTTCTTTCTTAAGGTCTTCTGTTATAGTAACATCCAAAGCAACGGTAACCTTACCCTCGTTTGCTACTAACCAGCCAGGAATATCCTCACTGAAAACCTCTACTTCATCAGCTTCAATTTCAACATTACCCGTTTGAAGTGAAAGCACTATCTTTCCTTTATCTTCTAACTCAGCGATTTCTTTTTGATCCATAGCCGAAACAGCTGCAGCTACTTGTTTCATTTGTTTTCCAAACTTTGGACCTAGCTTTTTGAAATCACATTTTACACGTTTCACTAACACACCCGAGGCATCATCAACAAACTCTAAATCCTTCACATTAACCTCACTAAGAATTAAATCTTTTACAGCTTCAATTCTACGTTGTTGTTCTGCATTTACTATAGGAACCATTATGCGTTGTAGTGGTTGACGAACTCTAATATTAACTTTTCTACGAAGAGCTAAAACCATAGAGCTTACCTGTTGTGCTAATAACATACGTGCCTCTAAATCCTCATCAATAGACTCCTCATTAACTTCAGGGAAAAGAACTAAGTGAATAGATTCTTGCTCTGGATTCTTTTTAGTTACTCTGTTCAAATCTAAATAAAGTTGATCAGCATAGAAAGGAGCTATTGGAGCCATCAACTTAGCAATAGTTTCCAGACAAGTGTAAAGTGTTTGGTAAGCTGAAAGTTTATCTTCAGTAAATCCTCCACCCCAGAAGCGTTTTCTGTTTAAGCGTACATACCAATTAGATAAATGATCATTCACAAAGTCAGATATCAAACGTCCTGCCTTTGTAGGCTCGTAATCATCTAAGCAAGCATCTACTTCCTTAATTAAAGAGTTCAACAATGAAATAATCCAACGATCTATCTCTGGACGTTTTTCTAAAGCAATCTCTTCTTGACTATAATCAAAACCATCTACATTTGCATAAAGTGCAAAGAAAGAATAGGTATTATATAAAGTACCAAAAAATCGACGACGAACTTCATCAAGTCCTTCTATATCAAATTTCAAGTTGTCCCATGGGGCAGAATTGGTAATCATATACCAACGCACTAAATCCGACCCATACTCTTCTATAGTTGAAAAAGGATCGACAGCATTACCCCAACGCTTAGACATTTTATTTCCATTCTTATCCAGCACTAAACCATTTGATATAACAGCTTTAAAGGCCTTACTATCAAAAACCATAGCAGCTATGGCATGAAGAGTAAAGAACCAACCTCTTGTTTGATCCACACCCTCGGCTATAAAATCAGCTGGATATACCTCTCCACTATCTAACAACTCCTTATTTTCAAAAGGATAATGAATTTGAGCATAAGGCATAGCACCAGAATCAAACCAAACATCAATTAAGTCGGCCTCGCGAGTCATGGGTTTACCACTCTCTGATACCAATATAATATCATCCACGTAGGGACGATGTAAGTCAATTTTATTATAGTTGTCTGTCGAATAATCACCAGGAATAAACCCTTTTACTTTATATGGGTTTTCCTTCATGAAACCTGCAGCGACTGATTTTTCTATCTGGTTATATAAATCCTCTACAGACTCAATACAAAGTTCCTCTTTATTATCTTCTGTTCTCCAAATAGGTAATGGTGTACCCCAATAACGAGAACGACTCAAATTCCAATCATTCAGATTTTCTAACCATTTTCCAAAACGACCAGTTCCAGTAGAGGTTGGTTTCCACTTTATTTCTTTGTTAAGCTTAATCATCGCCTCTTTACAAGCCGTAGATCGAATAAACCAACTATCCAATGGATAATATAAAATAGGCTTATCAGTACGCCAACAATGAGGATAGCTATGAGTATGTTTCTCAATCTTAAATGCCTGATTACCCATTTTAAGCATCAAACAGATTGATAAATCCAAAGTTTCATCTTTATCGGTTAGCGTGTCATCGTATTCATTTTTAACATAACGACCTGCAAACTCTTTGTATAAGTCCACATTTACACGTTCCTTTATAAACTGCTCATCTAACTGATCTAATGTATAAAGTTTACCCGTTAAATCCACCATTGGGCGTAATTCGCCGTGGGCATGTTTCAATTGCAATGGAGGAACACCAGCATCTTTAGCTACTTTAGCATCGTCAGCACCAAACGTAGGAGCAATGTGTACAATACCTGTACCATCTTCAGTGGAAACAAAATCTCCCGATATAACGCGAAAAGCTCCTTCTTCAGGTTGAATCCATGGAATTAGTTGCTCATATTCTAAACCAACTAAATCAGAACCTTTGTACTTAGCTACCACTTCATAAGGAACCACTTGGCTCCCTGGCTCATAAGTATCAAGAGCTAACCCTTTAGCTTTAGGATGAAAATGAGAATCAACTAAAGCCTCAGCTAATATGACAGTAATTGGTTTTTCTGTATAGGTGTTGTATGTCTTAATTGCTACATAATCTATATTAGGCCCTACACAAAGAGCTGTATTTGATGGCAATGTCCAGGGTGTAGTTGTCCATGCTAAGAAAAAAGCATCACCCCACTCAGTCATCTCTTTCTTAGGATTCTTAATCTTAAATTGAGCTACAACTGTTGTATCTTGTACATCGCGATAAGAACCTGGCTGATTCAACTCATGAGAGCTAAGACCAGTACCTGCGGCAGGTGAATAAGGTTGAATTGTATATCCTTTATACAAATATCCTTTTTTATACATCTGCTTTAACAACCACCAAAGAGTTTCAATGTAACGATTGTCATAGGTAATATAGGGATCTGTCATATCTACCCAATAACCTATTTTGTGCGTTAAGTCTTCCCACTCTTTTGTATATTTCATTACAGCTCTACGACAAGCAGCGTTATACTCTGCAACAGAAATAGTTTTACCAATATCTTCTTTAGTAATACCCATCTCTTTTTCAACACCAAGCTCTACAGGTAATCCATGAGTATCCCATCCAGCTTTACGTTTTACTTGAAAGCCTTTCATGGTTTTATAACGACAAAATACATCCTTAATAGCACGTGCCATTACGTGGTGAATACCTGGCATACCATTAGCTGAGGGAGGTCCCTCATAAAAAACAAATGAAGGACAACCTTCACGTTCTGTAGTACTTTTTGTAAAAACATCAAGTTCATCCCACCTAGCAAGAATATCTTTATTGACTTCTGAGAGATTAAGTTGATTGTATTCGTTAAATTTTTTACTCATTTTCTCTATCTGCTTTTTATCGTAACATTCAAAAAAGGGATTTTATCCCTAATAACCACCTATATATTATATATCATATATTTTAAGGTGCAAATTTACAAAAACATTTGCTTTATACATAAAAACAGAAGAATTAAAATAACGAATAAATAGATTAGTGACAGATTGTAAAAATAATCAATAAAAAAGCACACAATAACGTATCATTTTTGTGTGTGCTTTCATATGGATTACATATTCACTTCCATTCTTAATTGGTGCTTAAATACACTCAGTATCAATTCCTTTAATCATAGGGACAAAACGAAAGGCTCCATGCTTAGTTGTCCTATAATCACACTCAGATAATCGATTAATAACAGTCATGGTTTGTCCTATCGTATTTCCTAAAGGTAAAACCATTTTCCCACCAATAGTTAATTGTGTTAATAAATTTTCAGGTATTTCGGGTGCAGCTGCTGTAATAATAATTTTATCAAAAGGTGCATAGTTAGGCAATCCTTTATATCCATCTCCATAAAAAAGATTAGCTTGGTAATTTAACTTAGAAAGTCTTTTCTTTGCTGTCTGATATAAGCTCTTATGCCGTTCAACACTATACACCTCATTTACGATTTCACACAATATGGCTGCTTGATAACCCGACCCCGTTCCTATTTCAAGTACCTTATCCTCTTTATTTAACTCTAACAACTCAGTTTGATAAGCAACAGTAAATGGTTGTGAAATTGTCTGTCCTTCTCCTATCGGTAGAGGTTTGTCATAATAAGCCTCTAAAATAGATTCACTACATACAAACTGATCTCGTGGAACTGAAGCAATAGCTTTCAATACGTTTTCATCTTTAATTCCTCTAGCTTTTAATTTCTTTGCTAGTTGATTACTATCTTCATTTCGCGGATCTAAGTGTTTCATCATAAAATAAGGCTAATTTCATTCATACTGTTATGTTGTTTCCAACTCATACATAAGATAATAAAAAACGCTGACATTTTATAATATCAGCGTTTTTTTGATTTGTTTACAGCACTATTATAGTGCTGCAAACAATTATTTCTTCTTTTTCATTTTTCTAAACTCATAGGGTTCAATGGGATTTTTCTCACTCCATAGGTTAAGTTTTTTATCTTTTGCCTCTTGTTCTAACTTAGCATATACAGGATTATCATTATAATATTTATAGTGCCACGCTAAACCATTAGCCAATAACGCCTCATTTATATTTTCACCCTCCTGAGTTACAACTACCCCTAATACTCTACCGTATCTATCTTTTTTATTGTAATGCACATTAACGGTTTCATTGCCTATTTTATCTCGAACAAACTGAGTCGCCTTACTACCAAAAGATTGCTTAGATTCAGGACAATCTATTCCATCTAAACGAATTCTATGCTGTGTTTTTTCTGCATCTAATAATACTACTGTATCACCATCACTTACACGTACTACTAAACCAGTCATTACCTGACTATAGCCTGGTATAGTAGATTCCTGCACACTCGATTCTCCTACTAATACTTGAATAACTTGTCTGGTATTATCACTACGTACTACTATAATAGAATCGCCTTCTTTCACTACAGGTAACCCCTCTTTAACAGGTTCTACAATTACCTGCGTAGGGGCAGCTTCGCTCCTACTTAATTGTGTGGCTTTTTGACTGACTTGGTTTGATGAGGATGATGAATTACAAGAATAACCTATGAAAATCATCAAAAGAAGTAAAATGATATTTCTGTGTCTTAGCATAATTATTTTCTTTTTTATTTTTCTTACTTATAGACAAAGTTAAAGCTATTTTTTAGAGTTCTAAGTCAAAGTGTGTGCTGCTCGAACCATTGTTGTAAGTTACGCACTTATTATAAGGTGTTCAATATTTAACACTCTTCTATTATAGTTAAATATTGATGTTTAATTGCATATTCTTTTAGCCTATTTTCTAAGCATTTATTCTGAATGTAAAAGTCATGTATTATTTTGAGATCATTTATAGTTATAGTTCTTAATTTACTAAGGTCTTTAAGAAAAGATATATCTATATATTTAAATATATCAGGTAGATATAATTCTGATATTACAGCATTAGCTAATTGTTCGAAAAAAATACTATAAGTTGAATTTTCTTTTCTACAAAATAATATTAATGTTGCTAACTTATAAATGTCATCTAACATTAAAGGTGTTATTCTAGGGATAGGAATACCTCGTAAACCTTTGACTCCAACATGTGGTGTTGCTTTAGAACCTTTTCTTAAAATTTCTTTTTCCGTACAATAAAACGAAACAATGTTACTATTTAAAAGTAAAAGAGAGTAAAACAAGTTTTTTATATCATTTTTATGAGTAGCCACTAGCAACCCATATGCACCATAAATTTCGTCATGGCAATATGCAGCCATAATTCTTTGTCCAGATTCGGGAATAAATAGGTGTGGCTGTGAATATCTTAGTGGGTCTCCAAGAGCTATAGTAGCCCCTTTTTCCTTTAATTTTCTCTCAAGCTCTAAATCCACTTTAATAAAACCATCTCCTTTTTCCCACTCATAAGTGTACGGCGATATGTTTTTTGTGCCTGATAGGTACTTTTTATACCCTATTGATTTTTCACTTGATAAAAAATATTCTGATTTTCCACCAATATTTAATCCTCTATTTATTGTAATAATATCACTAAGTTTTTTTTTGTTCAAATCTATAATATCCAATATGTTTTCATACTTGCTTATATGCCATATATAGTTATCGTTACTAAGAAACTTCATATGTTTAGTACAATTTGCAACTTTCTTATTTGTTACTTTTTCTTTAGAACCAATAAATATAATGCAATCAACAATAGCATTGAACGGTGAGAGATCTGTAATGAGGGATAAAAAAAACACATTGTTTAAAAACAATTTTCTAAAGTGCCTGTATGATGGTAAAATAGACATTGTTTTATTTGTAATAAAAGCAATAGTTCCTTTATCTTTTAATAACGATACTCCTCTTTCCGTCATTAAATTCATACTATTAATTCTATCATCTACTTTTTTTATGTGATTATAATATTTAACGAAAAAAGTTCTTCTATTAGATGATAGTTTCACTCCCTTATTTCCATAATAAGAAATATATGGTGGGTTTCCAATTACGATATCAAAACCATCACTTACACCAAACATCCATTCTGAATCAAAAAAAGAAGCATGTCTATTTTGATCAAACATATCCCAACTAGCTATTGCTTGTGCCTCATCTTCTCCCATAGCTCCTAATTCATGAAGTTCGTCTGCAATTTTTAGTCGTAATTGTTTTACTATTTCTTTATATTTTCGTTTAGTTTGAACTGTTTTTGCCCCAAATATTTTATGATTTGCTTTTTTAAGTCCCTCCATTAGTTCCTTAACTCTGTCTGTATTAAATAGAGATATATCTGTTTTTTCTAAACCGATTAAGCTATCTGCTGCGATAAATTTAGCCTCCAAATTAGGTAGTGGACGTATTCCAAAGTTTTCTTCAGGTTTATTCGTGGTTTTTTGATCTACTACTAAAGAAATAAAAAATCGAAGTTTAGATATTTGTATAGCAATAGGTTGTATATCTACCCCATAAATACAATTTTCTATAAGATATAATTTACGAGCATAATCAGGGCGATTCAGTTGTTCATCAAAACTCTGTTCTATATCTAATAGAATCTCTGTTCTTTCTGAAGCAGTGGTATTTCTTAAAGCATCCTCCGCTTCTTTTACAGCTGTATTAATTAATAGCTCTTTCCATTGTTTATTATCAGGATCTAACTGAGATAAAATATGAACCATTTGTTGTAAAACACCAACAGGAAATGCACCTGAACCACAAGCAGGATCAAGAATTTTACAATTATAAATAGCCTCAATAATATCTTTTTTCTGATTCTCTTCTAAAGAAATATCAACATCAGTATAGGCTAATAAATTTCGATACTCATCCTCTAAGTTTTCTCCTACCGTTCGCTTTAAATGTGCTACTAAGCTTTCGTCTACCATATACTGCACTATTTCACGAGGCGTATAAAAAGAACCTGTTTGTTTTCGAGCTGTGGTTTTTGTTTCTGGATTATAACTAGCTAATAAATTCTCAAAAACTTTCCCTAACAACTCAGGATCTAATGAAACCTCTTGATCAAAAGGAGTATTTTCTTCTACTGTGAAGTTATATTTCTTTAAAATATGAATAAGTCCACTAACATGCACATTTTTTTTGCTCTTCTCGTCATCACCATAAAAATAACTTAAATCTAGATTCTCTTTTTCACCAAAAAATAGATAATCTGGTACAATAAGTTTTCTTTGAACTACTATTCGATCAGAGAAACCATCTACATAGCAATCCTCATCTTTCTTATCTAAACACTCAAAAAGACCTCCATTTAAGAAAGGAACAGTACTATTTGCTAAATTAATAAAAAGCTGAGGATCACAAAATAAGTCTTCATAACGCATAAGCTTATTATTGTCATAATCACTTCTATTATTCCGAAAATGACGTTCTGAAACCGTACCTTTTCCATCTGGAGTGATGGGGCTATTAAGCATTGCAAAAAACAAATTTTGCAAGATGGCTTTATAATATTTACTCTCTAAACTCTTCTCCTCAAATAATCCATCTGTATCATTAGGAGCAAACTCCTTAAGAAGATGATTGGCAATATACTCTTCATTAAAAAACTCATCAGGTATTAACTTTTTCTGTTTTATAAACCAAACAAAAATAACACGGGTAATCAAACGTATTGTGCTTTCTGTGTTTTGTTTGTGCCTGACTTCTTTACTTTCCTCATTATTTATATAATACGGAAAATTAACTATAGTAAGTGCCCAAGCAAACCAATCAGATAACTCACTATAAAATTCTTTAGTAAGAACTTCAATAGAAAACCTTTCTTGAAGATCTATCGCATCAACAACCCTACCCTTTTTTAATAAATATTTATTAGGAGTATGCGTAGGAATACCTTCACCTAAAAAATAAGAAAATCGACGAGGGTTTGAATATTCTCTAACTATATTACCTTTGCTATCAATACCTAAATCAATCGTAATCAATGAGAAACGATAACGTGAAGCATCATCTTCAGGAACAAATAACACCAAGGCTCTATCCTCGAGTTCATCACTTAGTAACCTAAATGCTTCTTTAGATAAAGTAACCCGTGCATCATTTTCGGAGTTATGTTTTATTTCATATACAACTAGATCTAATGACTTACAAACTCCAATTTTAGTTACAGATTGGGTATATGTAGTTTGTGTATGTAAAGGAATAGTTAGTGTTTCCTCATCAAAATCCTCAGGTAAAAATGAAGATTTTAGAAAGCTTAAAAAATCTTGTCTTTTATATGTTTTGCTAAAATTCATAATTATATGGTTATTTATTATTGAAATTCTTCAGATAAAATCAGTGTTTCCTCACCTTCATCTACATTATTTATAGTTCCTATTATACGATTTAGGTATTTTTGATTAATCTCTTGTAGTAATTTATCAACATCCTTTTCTGTTAACTTATTGATAAATCGATAATCAAACCCAGTTAAACCATCAGCTTCAATTACATGCTGTAAATCCTTAAAATAATCGAAAGTTATTAACTTTAAATTATAAAATACTTTCGTTTTACTTAAAGCATCTAATCTATCTTTTTCATTTTTTTGCATGCTGGGAGAAGTAAATAAACCCTCTTTAACTTCTTGGTATCGTTTTTCAAAGTGCTTAGACACCTCAAAAGCTTGTTCTTCTTCATCTGCTTCAAAAAGAGTAAATGCTTGCTCTATGTTCAATGTTATTGGCTTCTCATCACAAGGGCGCATCATTTTAAATATAAAATCGTTTCCTTTTTTTCCAAAACTAACCACTCCTTTTACTGCTTCACCTTTCACTTTCTTGTTTTTTCGTCCTGTACGTGAGCGATGCTCTATTTGCAAAGCTTCTTTGTAAATGTCTGTACCTTTTAGCTGATTTAACAAATTTCGATACTTATTATCCCATGATGCTTGTTCTGTTATTTGTAGTTCATTTCGATAACGAGCAGAAAAGAAAGATTGAAGTTCCTCTTCACACGTTAATGCCTTAGTATCCTCTCCCATAATAGCATGAATCATTGTCATTTTAAGAGTGGATATTTCTTTAGAACGAATATCTTGCTCTCCTACAGCGGTAGGAAAATAATTAAAGACCAGAAGCTTATCAAAGACCCTTTTGTTAATCCGATTAATACGACCGATACGTTGAATTACACGTGTAGGGTTATAAGGAATATCATAATTAAAAATAGCCCCTGCACGATGTAGATTATAACCTTCAGAAATAGCATCAGTAGCAATTAATATATCGTAATCATTGCGTTGATTAAGTTCATTGTATCCAGCATCAAAATTAGATCGAATTAGCTCCTTATTTTTAGCCGATGCATCTGAAGAGGTATACTTAAATATTCTAAGGTCTGTTTCTTTTAATTTATCAGCTATATAGTCAGCTGTATCAGCAAACTCAGTAAATACAATTATTTTACGATTAGGCTCTTTTTTCAACTGTTCTCTCAATATTTTCTCAAAAGACTCTAATTTAGGATCATGAGTTATGATGTTATTTTCACCAAACCAGTTCTGTTTTATTGCTTTTAATTTATTTAAGTCTTCCTGAATATCCTTTTTATAACTCGCACTAATATAACTGAGCGGTATTTCAAAAAAACCCTTTTCGCGATAACTATCTAATTTATCTTCAATTTCCACCCACTCGTCATCATTAGAAATATCATAAAAATCTTCTACTGCTGGCAAATAACCTTTTTTATAAATAGGAATCCCTTTACGTACTTCCATCCAATAGAGTAAATTTTCAGTTGACTCTATCATATAAATTAAAGATTGCTTAAAAGAAGCTATTGAGCTCTCAAAGCGTCGAACTAATAAACGCCTCATTAACTTAGGCATATTGGTTTGAGCACCAATCATTAAATTATACTCAAAATCTGTCTTTTTCTCTATAAAGTTTTTCAAACTTTCTCGCTTACTCTCATGCACATAAAATATAGGCATGTAACGAGCCGCCTTAAAATCATTTGCATCACCACCCTCATCAGGTGAAATCATATCTAGTGTTTCTAAATATAAAGTTTTGAGTTCTCCCAAATCGTATTCTAGTAGAATGGGGTCTTCTGGAATCAAAGGTTGAATGTTCTGCCTTTTTAAATCTGCTTTGTATTCTGGTATTTCCTCTAAGTCCAACCGTGATCGACGAATAACTAAAGGGCTAATGATAGAACGAATACGCGCTGCTATTTCTTCGGCATCTTCTTTAGCTTGTTCATCTGATATATTTCCATCTTTTTGATCTTTTGTAAGCTTTTTATAAATAGCAATCAATTCACGAAAAGCAAAGCCTAAATTATCTACTGTACGAAGCGTGGAACGGGTAGGTACTTGGAATAGCTTTAGCATTGAATAGATATCATCAGGTCTATTATTAAAAGGAGTAGCAGTTAGCAACATCACTTTATTTCCTGAACAAAGTTGATGTAGGTTTGCATAATCTTGTGTATATTCATTTCTATACTTATGTGCTTCATCTACTATAATTAAATATTGCTCATTATCTTGTACTAGATTATGATAATAAGCTAATGCAGCTTCTATTTTTCCACTTGAAAATACTGTTGCCGTAAATCCAAATTCATCCCGATATTCTTCCCATTGAGGAATTAAATGTGGTGGACAAATAACTAAAGCTCTCTTTTTTAAATTACGAGCTACAGCAGAGGCAATAATACTTTTTCCTAACCCTACAACGTCAGCAACAATTACACCATTATGATTTTCAACAGCACTTAAAGCCATTTGGACAGCATCAGTTTGATACTTTAAGTTGTAAAACTTACCATTTGTAATATCATGAGGAGTTAAAACATTTTCTTCATTCGGAGTATCATAGTATTCATACAGTACACGAATAAACATTTTGTATGGAGAGTACAACTTTTCATACCAAATATGCTCTATAACTTTATCTTCAAATTCCTCTAAGTTATTTTCATCAACTATCGTAATAGAATTCTCCCATAGTTGCTCAAATATAACATTTGCATCTTGATATTCATGAACAGAGTTAAAACGTGCGTTTATTTCAATTCGACCTTTTAATCCAGAGTACGAAAGATTACTAGAACCAGTAATTACTGTTCCCGGCCTTTCTCCTTGCTCATTTACCATGTCATTATATTCAAATATATAAAGTTTAGCATGACAGGGTTTTTCCGTTTTTTTTATCTCTAAACTTCCATCTTTTATTTTAGAATAAAAAAGCTTAAAGCTCTCCAAGCTTTTTGAATTATCAAAAGTGTTAGTTTCATTAAATAGCTTAGTAAAACTACTATAATAATCTTCTCTAATTTGGCCTCTAGAGCGAGAAAATTCATCATCAAACTTATTTATTTCTTGTACTACTCCTGATATCTTCGTTTCGACTTCTAAGCCTACTAAAATTCTGATTTTTTTATCTGTAAGATTCTCGCAAATTTCTTGAAATCCTGAATAATAAAAATAACCCACTAATATATCTACAGCTTGTGTTTTAGGCAATATATTATTGATTATTTCTCCTAGAAGTTTTTCTTGATTAGTAATAAAGCTTTGCTGATGTATCATAAATAAAAGATTATACATTTAAACATATTACTTAAAAGTACATTTTAATATTTTGTAAAGAAAAGAAAAACAAAAGAAAATGATAAAACAACAGCTTTAGAATCTTCTTCAGTAAACTATTTATATCATTTTTATAGGTCTAGGGCATATCACTCACTTACCCTAGGCAAATGCATTGGATGGCCTAGTCATCTATTCTTTATGAGCTACACCTTGTAACAAGCAATAAAAAGCACATAAAAAATCCCCATGCCCTAATAAAAGAAGCATGGGGATTCCACTTAATAAAGACTTGAATAAATCTTTTTTT
>JAAYSY010000031.1 GCA_012518235.1 Bacteroidales bacterium | reverse complement strand
GAATGAAAAGACAGGAAAGCTTAATTAGTTTTCCTGTCTTTTTTGTTTGTCTATTTTGAGTATTTGTGTCATATGCTAATATTATGATAAAAACACATAATTGTGCAAAACTGTCATAATGAGTGTAAAAATGACATGAATATAATTTAATCGCTGTTAAAATAGAAGAAAATAAGAACCAAAAGTAGGTTTGAATAGTTTTTGTTACTAGATTAACAATAGTAAATTAAAAACATTAAACTAAAATATTAATAATATGAAGAGAATAACTAAGAATGCTTTAGGTGTTATACTTCTGGTTTTAATTTCGGCTGGAGTAGCTGGAGTTACAGCGTATAAAGTGGCAGAACGTTCTAATACAGATCAATCTGTTAAAACATTTAATGATGTTTTTGAGCAAAATACTTATGCTCAAACTGCAGCATTTAATCGTATTGATGCAAAACCTGTTGATTTAACGCAAGCTGCCGAATTATCAGTAAATGCTGTAGTACATATTCGTTCTACTCAATTATCTAAAACAAAAACCATAAGACGAGCACCTGATATTTTTGATTTCTTTTTTGGAGATCCCAGAGGAGGTGGTGAGCGTCAATACCAAACACAACCTCGTGTTGGATTTGGTTCTGGTGTAATTATATCTAAAGATGGATATATAGTAACCAACAATCATGTTATAGAGGGAGCTGACGAAATTACCGTTAAATTAAACGATCACCGTGAATTTCAAGGTAGAGTAATAGGTACTGACCCTAGTACCGATTTGGCTTTAGTGAAAGTGGAAGCAGACGATGATCTACCTACAATTCCTGTAGGAAACTCTGAAGATATAAAAATAGGAGAGTGGGTTATTGCTGTTGGTAACCCTTTTAATTTGACTTCTACAGTTACTGCAGGTATAGTTAGTGCAAAGGCTCGTTCATTAGGTGTTTATAGTGGAGGAATAGAATCATTTATTCAAACAGATGCTGCAATTAACCAAGGGAATAGTGGTGGAGCCTTAGTCAATTCAAACGGTGAATTAATAGGTATCAATGCTGTTTTATCATCACCTACGGGTACATATGCAGGATATGGTTTTGCTATACCAACATCTATAATGACAAAAGTCGTTACTGATATTAAGCAATATGGAACAGTTCAACGTGCTGTATTAGGTATTCGTGGAATCTCATTATCCGATGATAGATATTATAGCGATCCAACATCAGCTGAAGAAATTAAGGATAAAGCAAAAGAACTAGGTGTGAGTGAAGGATTTTTAATATCGGAAGTGGTTTCAGGTGGAGCGGCAAGTAATGCAGATCTAAAAGAGGATGATGTAATTATTGCAATTGGTGGTAAAAAAGTATCTAGTTTTGCTGATTTACAAGAAACTTTGGCTAAATATCGTCCAGGCGATAAGGTGAAAGTGAAAATAGTTCGCAAAAAGAAAGAATTGGTAGTGGATGTTACTTTGAAAAATGAACAAGGTACTACTAAGATCGTAAAGGATGCTGGCATGGAATTGTTAGGTGCTGGTTTTGCAGAATTGTCTGATGAGCAAAAGAAAGAATTAAATTTAGCTTATGGATTACAAGTTACAGGTGTTACTGCAGGAAAGATGGCTGATGCTGGTGTAAGAAAAGGATTTATTATTCTACGTGTGAATGATAAGCCCATGAAGAGCGTTAGCGATTTAGAAGCTGAAATGAAAAAATCTTCTAAATCAACAAATCCTGTATTATTTATTACAGGAATGTTCCCTTCTGGTAAAAGAGCCTTCTATGCTGTAGATTTAATACAAGATTAGTCGGTAAAATATAAATAAGGTCAAATATTGGCTGAATAATTAACAAAGTAGTGCTGACACTAAACATGTCAGCCTATTTTTTTGTTATAGGTATAGTGAGGTTTATTGTTAATTGTTGTGCAAAGTTTTCATTTGTAGTATATTATGACTAGCTTTGCACGCTGAAAAATTGATTTATACAGAATGAGACAACTAAAGATTACTAAAAGTATTACGAATAGGGAGAGTGCATCTCTTGATAAATATCTGCAAGAAATAGGTCGTGAGGACTTGATTACTGTAGAAGAAGAGGTGGATTTGGCCCAGCGTATAAAAAAAGGTGGAAAGGACGGTCGCATTGCTTTAGAGAAATTAACTAGAGCTAATTTACGATTCGTTGTTTCTGTTGCTAAACAATATCAAAATCAAGGATTAAGTTTACCTGACCTTATTAATGAAGGTAACTTAGGATTGATTAAAGCTGCTGAGAAATTTGATGAAACTCGTGGTTTTAAATTTATTAGTTATGCTGTTTGGTGGATTCGTCAATCTATTCTTCAAGCTTTAGCTGAGCAATCAAGAATTGTCAGATTACCATTAAACCAAGTCGGATCATTAAATAAAATTAATAAGGCTTTTTCACGCTTTGAACAAGAAAATGAGCGTCGTCCTTCTCCTCAAGAAATTGCAGATGAGTTGGATATGCCTGTAGATAAGGTTCGTGATACCTTAAAGGTTTCAGGACGCCATATCTCGGTTGATGCACCTTTTGTTGAAGGTGAAGATAATAGCTTACTTGATGTGTTAGTAAATGATGACTCTCCTCGTGCTGATAGTACACTGGTAGATGAATCCTTATCTAAGGAGATTGATCGTGCTCTTTCTACATTAACAGATCGCGAAAAAGAAATCATTCAAATGTTCTTTGGTATTGGTCGACAAGAAATGACATTAGAAGAAATTGGTGATCGTTTTGGCTTAACTCGTGAGCGAGTTCGTCAAATTAAAGAGAAAGCTATTCGCAGATTACGTCAAGATGATAGAAGTAGATTGTTGAAATCTTATTTAGGATAGAGATACCTTTAATTTCTTTTTTAGAATTGAATAAATACAGAAGCCAGTAATGCATTGATTGAGTAAATGTAATTACTGGCTTTTTTGTGCTTTATGTTTTTTTAATAAGATAGAGCTATTTATTCTATTAATTAAATTTTCTTTTGATTATAACTATTAGGGTAGAGAATGAAAGGTTGTAAATTAATTAGAGTCTATCTAATTGAAATAACCTTTTTTGCTATCTTTGTATTATTACTTACGAATAAACATTTTAAAATGAAATATTTTAGACTATTGTTCTGCCTAGTATTGGCCTTTTCATTGAGTGTAACCAACCTAAAAGCAGAGAAAAAAGATAAAAAACAAATTTATGCAGTAGCAGTATCTGTGTCTTTTCAAAAACCCACCGTCTTTTATACGGATATTCAAGTATTAGAAGGTGGAGTCCTAAATAAAGGCTTATTAAAAGGAAGAGAACGTTATAGCTACCAATTTAAAGATTTTTTGGAGCTTGATAAAAATGAGCCTCACCAAACGTGTGCTATTTATTTTTCTACTAATAAAGGAAAACTTGAAAAGCGTCTTTCTTCTGTATTAAGAAAATACAAAAAAGACAAGACTTATACTGTGATTCCAGTTTCTTCAAATGAGTTTACTTTTAAAAATCCGTTTACGTCAGAAGTAATAACTGAAGAGAATTGACCTTTTTCACTAGAATTTGAATAACCTATTATATATGAAACCTATAACTTCTTATACTCTTATTTTTATTGCATTGAGTTGTTTTTTTATTTCTTGCAGTAGCGATAAAAAAGAAGATTTACCTAAAGATAGAAATAAGCGTACAGTATTGGTTTACATGGTAGGGAAGACACGCGATGCAGTTTCAGGTTTGCTGGAAAAAGATTTTCAAGAACTCAAGGAAGGATATGAATTATTGCCTAATAATAAAGAGTTTGATTTATTGGTTTTTATTAGTAATGATGGTCGATTTCAAATACCATCATTAATAAAAATAGAAAAGAATAAATTAGGAGAGGTAGTTGAGAATGTACTTGAAGAATATGATCCAGAAGTTAATGCTACAGATTCTCAATTTATGGAAAATCTTATGGTGAAGGTTTTCAATAGATATAAAAACGATTTTTATGGTTTAATAATGGGATCACATGCTGATGGTTGGTTACCTTCTCCTTCAATTAGTATGCGAGCTTTTGGTGACGATAATAAAAGATCAATAAATATTACTGAGCTTGCCAAGGTTTTAAATAGTGTGACAAATAGAATCTCGAAACCATTAGATTACCTTTTATTTGATGCCTGTTTAATGCAGTCGGTTGAGGTTGCCTATGAGTTACGTCATGCTACTAAGTATCTTATAGGTTCTCCAGCTGAGATTCCAGGTCCTGGTGGTCCTTACCATAAAATGGTTGCCTCTCTTTTTGATACTAGTGCTAATTATTCTAATAAGATAGTAGATTCTTATTTTAGACACTATGAAGAGACTTATAATGAACATCAATACGGAAGTAACGAAAACTGGACTTCTGGTGTGGCTATATCATCAATAAATACAACCTATATTGAGGGGTATAGTAATCTAGTTCATAAAATATTAGTTGCTTCTTTAAGTGATAAAGAAGAAGTTAATTTGAATAATATTCGTCATTATGACTGCCGAGAAACGGCAAGCACCTATAGAGGAAAATCGTTTTATTATGATATTCAGGGTGTATTAAGTTCAATTATAGGAGAATCTAACCAAGATTCTTTGGATGAGTTAGTAAATGTTCAACGTGAAATGGTTTATTATAAGCATACGAACAAGGTTTTCTCTGCTTATACCACTAATAGCTATAGTTTAATACCAATGAGTAACTCACATGGTATATCAATGTATGTTCCCCGTTCAGGTTATAACAAAATGACTGAGTATTATCACTCTTACGAATGGTATCACATTGGAGGATGGAAAAATTTAGGGTGGTAAGTTAATAACCTTCATCTCTTTCTTGCTCATATCAATTGCATTTTGTTTCTT
>JAAYSY010000190.1 GCA_012518235.1 Bacteroidales bacterium | reverse complement strand
TGTTTGTTTACTTATCTTCCTTTTCAGGACGAGGCAATAAAACTTTTCTAGAAAGTTTAAATTTACCTGTTCTAGCGTCAACATCCATAAGTTTTACATTAATCTTATCTCCCTCATGAATCCCAGCATCTTCTACTTTATCAAGTCTTCTCCATTCAATTTCAGAGATGTGAAGTAGTCCATCTTTATTTGGAAGGAATTCAACAAATGCACCATATGGCATGATAGAACGCACAATGCCTTCATATACCTCACCTACTTCAGGAACAGCTACAATAGCACGAATCATACGCATTGCATTTTCTATACTTTGCTTGTCGTTAGCCGTTACCTCAATGTGCCCCTGGTTGTCTATTTCTTCAATAGTGATTATTGTATCTGTTTCCTCTTGCATATTCTGGATGATTTTTCCACCTGGGCCAATAATTGCACCAATAAACTCTTTAGGAATATCTAAAGTTTCAATGCGAGGAGCATTGTCTTTAAGATCGGCACGAGGTTCAGCCAAAGTTTCTTTTATCTTCTCTAAGATATGAAGACGACCATCTTTTGCTTGCTTCAGAGCTTTTTCAAGTATTTCAAAAGATAAACCATCAACTTTAATATCCATTTGAGTAGCAGTAATACCTTTAGTAGTACCTGTTACTTTAAAGTCCATATCACCTAAGTGGTCTTCATCTCCTAAAATATCAGAAAGAATAGCATATTTATCTTCTCCTGGATTTTTAATTAATCCCATGGCAATACCAGAAACTGGTCTCTTTATCTGAATACCACCATCCATAAGTGCAAGAGTACCAGCACATACAGTTGCCATAGAAGACGAACCATTAGATTCTAAAATATCAGAAACAACGCGTAGTACATAAGGGAAGTCATCAGGTAGCATACCTTTAAGTGCACGATGTGCTAAGTTACCATGACCTACTTCTCGACGGCTTACCCCTCTTTGTGGACGAGCTTCACCTGTAGAGAATGGAGGAAAGTTGTAATGAAGTAAGAAGCGATCTTTACCTTGGTCAAGTACTTCATCAATGATCTTTTCATCTAACTTAGTACCTAAAGTAATTGTAGTTAAAGATTGAGTTTCTCCACGTGTGAAAACTGCAGAACCATGAGAACCTGGAAGGTAATCTACTTCACTCCAAATAGGACGAATTTCTGTTGTTTTTCTACCATCTAAACGTTTTCCCTCATCTAAAATACTACGACGCATTGCTTCTTTTTCTACGTCATGATAATAACGATTAATTAGAGCTTCTTTTTCTTCTAACTCTTCTTCTGAGAATTGCTCTTTAAATCCTTCAACGATAGCATTGAAGTTTTCTTGGCGCTCATGTTTGTTTGCATTACCAGAGCTAGCCACTTCATATGCTTTATCGTAACATGCATCGTGAACTTTTTGTTTCAGCTCTTCGTCGTTTTCTTCGTGACAATATTCTCTTTTTACTGTAGCGCCAACTTCTTCAGCTAATTCCATTTGAGCTTTACAATGAATTTTTATTGCCTCATGAGCAACTTTCATTGCCTCTAGTAACTCTGCTTCAGAAACTTCATCCATTTCACCTTCAACCATCATGATGTTTTCATAGGTAGCAGCTACCATGATGTCCATGTCAGCTTTATCTAGTTGTTCAAAAGTAGGGTTAATGACAAATTCCTTATTTACGCGAGCTACACGCACCTCAGAGATAGGACCATTGAAAGGAATATCTGAAACAGAAAGTGCAGCTGAAGCAGCTAGTCCAGCTAAAGCATCAGGCATATCAACACCATCAGCAGAATATAGTGTAATAGAAACAAAGACATCAGCATGATAATCGTCAGGAAATAAAGGACGTAGAGCACGATCGACTAAACGGCAAACTAAGATTTCATAATCTGAAGCTCTACCCTCTCTTCTATTGAATCCGCCAGGGAAACGTCCGAAGGCTGAAAATTTTTCTTTATACTCTACCTGTAAAGGCATAAAATCAGTTCCAGGAACAGCGTCTTTTGCTCCACATACAGTGGCAAGCAACATGGTATTGCCCATACGAAGCATAACAGAACCGTCTGCTTGTTTGGCCAATTTTCCTGTTTCGAGTGTAATGGTTCTTCCATCTCCCAACTCGATAGTTTTAACAATTGGTTTGATCATAAAATTATTTTTATTCGAATCTACTTCTAACCACAAAGATAAATATATTCTTGCCTAAAGAGGTGTAAATGAGTTGAAAAAGTTCTACTAAGACCCATTGAAATAATAGAAAAACAGTTCAGAGATAAAAAAATAATGATTTTCCATTATATCTATTCACAAAATATCTTTGTGAAAGATTAGAAATTGATCTTTTGATATATAAATTTCTAGCTTTCAGCGTACAAAGGTATAAACAAAAAAGAGTGTTACATAAGTTCTTTATGCATTTTTCTTCTTTCGTGTCACATTTAGCACTACAAAAAGTATAATTCCTATAAAAAGAATTGAAAGTGATGCATAAGCAATTATTTCAGTTTTCTTTATGCTTTCGGGGTTGAATGTCATCTCTAGTCTATGTTCACCTTCGGGGATAGTAATTGCACGTAGTACATAATTAGCACGTGCTATGGATATAGGTTCACCATTGAGAGTTGCTTTCCATTGTGGATAGTAAATTTCTGAAAATACTGCCACACTTTCTTTTGATGTGGAAACACTATATACTAAATGGTTGGGTTGATATTCTATTAACTTTATGTGTGCTACGGAATCGGTTGTAGCTTGAGTTATTCCTTTTAGAGATTCTTTGAACTCTTTATTAACAATAGCAGTTTTTTGAAGATTTACATTTTGTAATTGCTCAATTTCTTCATTTGCATTATCCACATAGTTTATATTATCGACAAACCATGCATTCCCAAATGCATAAGGATTTTGTAAAGGAGTCGTTTCTCCTCCTTCTAGAGGTAAAATAAAGTATTTAGTGTTTAGCATATTAAGAACAGAAATGCCTTTGGGGTCTAGTTTATGGATATCATGGTTGTTTTTTGAAAAATCACTATAGAAATGTTGTATTTCAGGAGTAATGTGGTGTTCAATAAGTTCTTGATATCTTCGAAGTTTAGCTGCATGATAACCCCCAATGCTTTTATGCCAGTAGGAGGTGTTGTTTTCATTAAATGTATTACTAGCCAAATTTAATACTCGGTAGCTTATATCTGTATCTTCTAAAATAAACTTGTCTGTTTCTGTCTTTTCAAATGTTGTTGTTTTTGTTGATTTACTAACGAATTGACTATCATTTAAGTAGCGCTTGTTAATAGTCCATAAGTCCCCTAAACAGAGTATGCTAATAATAAATAGAGTAAGAGGAGCTTTTATTTTTTGTTTTTGGTGAAGTACAAGTGTTAATGCACCAATAATAATAATAAAGAAACTTCTCCAGGCATCGTTAGTGAGTAGGAGTAAGCGCATCTCTTTTAAACTGTCTAATAAAGGGATTAAGTGTTCATTTGGAATAGCTTGTTGTAATGCTTGTAACTCTTGAGGCGAGCTATAGTTTGAGAAAAATAGGGTGGGTACTACTGCAAAAAGAAATGCAAAGCCAGCAGTTAGTCCTAAACTGATATAAAACTCTTTTTTATAACTGGATAAAAAGGAATGTTCTTTTAAAACCTTGGATAGTCCGAGAATAGCAAGTAAAGGAATTGTGAATTCTGCAATGACTAGTATGGAAGATACCGCTCTAAATTTATCGTATAAAGGTATGTAATCTATAAAAAAGTTGGTTAATGGCATAAAGTTTTTACCCCATGATAAAAGAATAGATAAAACAGTAGCGGTTAATAGTGCCCATTTCATTGGACCTTTAACTATAAAACAGGCTAAAATAAAGAGGAAAAGAACAAAAGCACCAACATAAACTGGTCCAGATGTTCCTGGTTGCGCACCGAAATATTGAGTGAGTTGATAATAGATATTTCCATAAATAGGATTAGCTTTTTCCATAGCCTTTTGATTGGCTGCTAAGGGGATTGAGGCACCTCCTTTAATGTTTGGTACAAGTAAACTAAAAGTTTCACCTATACCATAGCTCCATTGAGTAATGTAATCTTTATCTAATCCACTGCTTGTCTGTTTGCTTCTATCTCCTTCATAGACTAATTCACTTTTACCTCGCATAGTCTCCTTGCTGTAGTCGTAGGTATGATAAAGATTAGATATGTTTGTTAAAACCCCAACAGATCCTGCTATTAATAAAATTATACTAGCCTTTAAAAAGTGGGAGAGCTCTTTACTTTGCCATGCATTTATGAAATATGCAGTCACCATACAGAGAATTACAAAAAAGAAATAATAGCTCATTTGTATGTGATTAGATTTAATTTGCAGTGCAACAAAAAGGGCGGTTAATAATGCACCAATTAAATACTTTTTACGATAGGTTAAAACAATACCTGCAATGGTTGGTGGGATATAGGCTAGTGTAATGTATTTCCAAATGTGTCCGGCAGATATTAGAATAAAGAAATAAGAAGAGAAAGCCCATAGTATACCACCAAGCCCTGAAATCCATGGGGATAAACCCATAGAGCGAAGTAAAATGTAAAAGCCTAACATCATGATAAAAGTCAGCCAAACATATTCTGGTAGTGATAAACTATAAATTTTTTCTATCTTTTTTAAAGCTTCAGTAGATGAATAGGAAGGTGATATTTGGTAAGTTGGCATACCGCTAAATAAGCTGTTTGTCCACCTTGTGGTTCTTCCTGTTTCTTTTTTATATTGAACAGCCTCTTGTCCTGCCCCTATTCCTCCTGATGAATCGTGTTGGAAAAGGATTCGTCCTTCAATAACCGATGGAAAAAAATAAGTAAAGGAAAGAACTATAAAAATAGCAATAACAAGAAAGTCAGGTAATATCGATTGTAAGAAAGATTTATGTTGGATTTGAGTTGACATGTTTGTGTGTTTAAGTCTATTATTTTAGTTCTAAATTTCCTAGTTTATTTACTCATAGTTTTAACCCAAAACGTTGTAGAGCTTATATTCATTCTATAGGTATATAAAAAAGAGTAATCTTTTGAGTGAGTAAACGTTACAAAGATAAAAGATTCTTGTGTGGAGTCAAAACGAACTCGTTTTTTTATGTTTAATAGAGGGTATAAA
Source organism: Bacteroidales bacterium (assembly GCA_012518235.1). Classification (GTDB taxonomy): domain Bacteria; phylum Bacteroidota; class Bacteroidia; order Bacteroidales; family Bacteroidaceae; genus Bacteroides_E. Next base: position 7,482 of record JAAYSY010000190.1, on the reverse strand, counting down.
CCATTAAGGTTAAAGAGTAGCACAAGAAGTTGTTTTTGAATTTTTTGGGTATAAAAAGTACAACGTCTCTCTTTTTTTTTACTTTTGTCTTATTACAAAGGGAGGAATTATTTATATGAAAGTAATTGTAGACGATAAAATTCCATATATTAAAGAGTCTATTCAGCAACTAGCACAAGAAGTTGTTTTTTTACCAGGTAGGAAAATTGAAGCTAAGGATGTTCAAGACGCAGATGTGCTTATTATTCGAACTCGTACACATTGTAATGAGTCTTTGCTGAAAGGAAGTAAGGTGCGTTTTATAGCTACTGCTACTATAGGTTATGACCATATAGATTTAGATTACTGCAGAGCTCATGGAATTGCTTGGGCTAATGCTCCAGGATGCAATTCGTCATCCGTAGCTCAATATATAGAATCTGCTTTTATATTATTGCAACAACAAGGAGTGAACTTAAAGGGCAAAACTCTTGGAATTGTTGGTGGAGGAAATGTAGGGAGAAAAATAATAGCATTAGCTCAAAGCTATGGATTAGAAGTTTTGCTCAACGATTTACCACGCGAAGAGGTCGAAAATGGAGAGTTCCATTCTCTTAAAGAACTTGCAGAATTAGCCGATATTATAACCTTTCATGTTCCATTATACACTGAGGGGCGATTTAAGACTTATCACTTAGCCGATGCATCCTTTTTTAAGTCATTAAAGAAAAAACCCATTATAATAAACACCTCTAGGGGCGAGGTAATAGAAACAGAAGCATTGTTAGATGCTATAAACAAGGATGAAGTGAGTTATCCTATTATAGATGTGTGGGAAAATGAACCCTATATTAATAGGGCCCTTTTATATAAGACTTTTATAGGAACTCCTCATATAGCAGGTTATTCAGCTGACGGCAAAGCTAATGCTACACAAATGGCACTTGAATCTTGTTGTCGTTTTTTTGAGATACCATGCAATTGTACTATATATCCTCCAAAACCCACTCAAACAGTGATTCGTGGATTAACTGTGGAAGAGTGTCTTTTGAAGATTTATAATCCTATGCGAGATAATGACCTTCTGAAAGTTGATCCAACCCAATTCGAGTATATAAGAGGAAACTATCCATTGAGAAGAGAGAAAAAAGCCTATTCTATTCAGATATTATAACTTCCTCTATTGTTTTAGGATAATATTGATGTTCTAGTTTATGTATTTTTTCAGCTAAACTTTCTGGAGTATCTGTTGGAAGAACCTTACATTTAGCTTGAAATATCGTTGTTCCTTTGTCATAGTCTTCATCAATGAAATGAATGGTAATACCACTTTCTTTTTCTTTTGCTTCAATAACGGCTTTGTGGACATTCTCTCCATACATTCCTTTGCCTCCATACTTAGGTAATAAAGCAGGATGGATATTAATAATTCTATTGGGATAAAGATGAATGAGAGCTTGGGGGACTTTTAATAAGAATCCAGCCAAAACGATATAATCAACATTGAAGTCCTTTAACTTTTGTATTATATTTGTTGGAGTTCTCCATTCCTTAAATGGAAAAAACTGGGTGGGAATGTTGTGTTTTTTGGCTCTATTTAATGCGTAAGCCTCTGATTTGTTTGAGAAAACACAGACCACTTGAGCTGTGTTTTTAGCATTAAAATGCAGAATTATTTTTTCGGCGTTACTGCCAGAACCCGAAGCGAAAATAGCTATGTTTTTTCTCATAAGTGTTAATTTTATGCACAAAAAAGCAAAAAGTGTGCAGAAAAATGCTTTTTGTTATGCAAATACTTGCTTTCGACAATAATAATTTCTTCCTTTGTTCCGCAAATTTATAGAAATTAAAACAATTTATTAACTAAAAATTAAAAGTTATGTCAGAAATTGCATCAAGAGTAAAGGCGATTATCGTCGAAAAATTAGGAGTTGAAGATTCTGAAGTTACAAGCGAAGCGAGTTTCACCAATGATCTTGGAGCAGACTCTCTTGATACTGTAGAACTTATCATGGAATTTGAAAAAGAGTTTGGCATCTCAATTCCTGATGATCAAGCTGAAAAAATAGCTACTGTTGGAGATGCTGTTTCTTATATCGAAGAACACGCAAAATAATTAGAATTTCATACTGATGGAATTAAAAAGAGTCGTAGTAACAGGTCTTGGAGCTATAACTCCTATAGGTAATACCGTTCCAGAGTTCTGGAAAAACCTAAAGGATGGAGTGAGTGGAGCAGGACCTATTACTTACTTTGACGCATCTCAATTTAAAACCCAATTTGCATGTGAAGTGAAAAATTTCGATGCTACAGAGTTTATTCATAGAAAAGAAGCTCGTAGGATGGATTTATATGCACAGTATGCAGTGGGTGTTGCTAAAGAAGCTGTAGAAGACTCAGGATTGGACCTTGAAAAAGAGGATTTAAATCGTATTGGTGTAATCTTTGGATCAGGTATCGGAGGAATACACACATTCGAAGAAGAGGTGGGCTATTATGCTCAAAACCTAGATAAAGGGCCTCGCTTTAATCCTTTCTTTATTCCAAAAATGATCGCAGATATAGCTGCTGGGCAAATTTCTATTCAATACGGATTTAGAGGACCGAACTATTCGGTTTGTTCTGCATGTGCAACTTCTACAAATGCCATAGCAGATGCTTATAATTTGATCCGTTTAGGTAAAGCAAATGCTATAGTATCAGGAGGGTCAGAAGCTGCAGTTACAGCTGCAGGTATTGGAGGGTTCAATGCAATGAACGCTCTTTCTACTCGTAATGATGATCCTGCTACTGCATCTCGTCCATTCAGTGCAAGTCGTGATGGCTTTGTATTGGGTGAAGGAGGAGGGTGCTTAATCCTAGAAGAGTTGGAGCATGCGAAAGCAAGAGGAGCCAAAATTTATGCTGAGCTTTGTGGAGCTGGCATGTCAGGAGATGCATATCATATTACTGCGTCACACCCTGATGGTTTAGGTGCTCGTTTGGTGATGGAGAACGCGCTGGAAGATGCACAAATAAAACCAGAAGACATTGATTATATTAATGTTCATGGTACTTCTACACCTGTTGGCGATGTGTCTGAAATTAAGGCAATTCAAGAAGTGTTTGGTGATCATGCATATAAGTTGAGCATTAGCTCAACAAAATCTATGACAGGTCACTTATTGGGCGCTGCTGGTGCTGTAGAGGCTATTGCCTGTATCTTGTCTATACAAGAAGGTATTATTGCTCCTACAATCAATCATGCAGATGGAGATAATGATGAAGATATAGATTATGATTTAAACTTTACTTTTGACAAGCCTCAAAAGAGAGATGTAAAATACGCACTCTCTAATACTTTTGGGTTTGGAGGTCATAATGCTTGTGTCATCTTTAAAAAATATGCTGATTAACGTCGTGTGGCGAAATCAAATAGATAAAGTACGGCTCCTTTTTTCAAAAAAAAGGGAGTCGTACTTTTTATTTTATAAAATTTTGGGCTTTTTCCCTCATGATATTGAGTATTATGAAAAAGCACTTATGCATAAATCGATAGCTGTTCGCTCTAAGAAAACAGGACGTTTAGTTAATAATGAACGGTTGGAGTTTTTAGGTGATGCCATTTTAGATGCTATTGTTGGTGATATTGTATATAATTATTTTAGTCATAAGCACGAAGGTTTTCTGACTAATATTCGTTCCAAAATTGTTCAACGTGACTCGTTGAATAAGTTAGCAGTTGAAATTGGGCTTGATAAGCTAATTAAATGTGCTCCGCCTTCGCCTACCCATAACCATTCTTTATGTGGAAATGCTTTTGAAGCTTTAATTGGAGCTATTTATTTAGATCGGGGGTACTATTATTGTAAGTGGTTTTTTGAGCATAAAATAGTTAACCGATTTATTAACTTAGATAAGTTAGCTCAAAAAGAGGTTAACTTCAAGTCTAAATTAGTAGAGTGGAGCCAAAAAAATAGAATAGAAGTATCTTTTGAATTGATTGAGCAATTTTTTGATGAGCACAATAATCCTATTTTTCAAACTGAAATACTAATAGCTGGAGTTTCTAGTGGGCAAGGAATAGGTTACTCTAAGAAAGAATCTCAACAAAAGGCTTCAGAAATGGCAATAGAAAAAATACGAACGGATAAAGATTTTGTTCAGTTTATACAGCAAAAAACAGAAGATTCTGTGACTATAACAGAGCCTTAATTATTTTCTCAAGTTTGTATTGTAGTTCTTTTCTTGGAATGCAATAGTTGCTATTCTTTCTTATCTAATATTATCTCTAAAAGGAAAAAGTATCTCTTTTTATAGAATAGAAGGATTAATAAGATTAAATTTGCCTTAAACCTATGAATTAGTGGTAATGAGTATTACAAAAATTGCAAGAGCGATCTTTAATCCTCGAATAAAAGAAATTGATTTATATACCAATTATGCTGATGATATACAGCAAAAGGTGTTAAGAAAATTAATAGTTTCGGCAAAAAATACGGAGTGGGGTCAAAAGTATGATTTTCGATCGATTCACAATTATGAGGATTTTAGGAGTAGGCTTCCTATACAAACATACGATGATATAAAAGGAGATGTAGAACGTATGATTGCAGGCGAACAGAACATATTATGGCCTTCAACTATTCGTTTTTTTGCAAAGTCTTCGGGTACAACAAGTGATAAGAGTAAGTTTTTACCTCTTAGTAAGGAGTCATTAAAGAATATTCATTACAAAGGAGGACAAGATGTAGTGACTCTTTATTTAAAGATGAATCCACAAAGTAAAATGTTCTCGGGTAAAGGACTGATTCTTGGTGGGAGTCATGCACCTAGTCAGCCGTTTGCTAATAATTTAATTGGTGACTTGTCGGCAATTTTAATTGAAAATATAAATCCGTTAGTAAATCTGGTCCGTGTACCGAGCAAAAAGATAGCTTTAATGGATGAGTGGGAATCAAAAATTGAGGCTATTGTAAATTCTACAATAAACCAAAATGTTACTAACCTATCGGGAGTTCCGTCTTGGATGTTGGTTGTACTAAAGCGCATTTTAGAAGAACGAGGTAAGACTAAAGTAGAGGATATTTGGCCTAACTTAGAGGTGTTTTTTCATGGGGGAGTTGCTTTTACTCCTTATCGTGAGCAGTATAATCAAATTATAAAAACACCAAAAATGCATTATGTAGAAACTTATAATGCATCAGAAGGTTTTTTTGGAACTCAAAATGATCTATCAGATCCGGCTATGCTATTAATGATTGATTATGATATATTCTATGAGTTTATTCCTTTAGAAGAAGTAGAAGAAGAAAATCCAAAAGTATTATCCATATCTGAAGTTGAATTGAATAAGAATTATGCTTTAGTAATTTCAACCTCGAGTGGTTTGTGGAGATATATGATTGGAGATACGATTAAGTTCACAAGCAGTAATCCTTACAAGTTTATCATAACGGGTAGAACAAAGCACTTTATTAATGCGTTTGGAGAAGAATTAATCATTGATAATGCAGAAAATGGATTGGCAAAAGCTTGCAAGGAAACAGGAGCTTTAGTTGCAGAATATTCTGCTGCACCTGTGTATATGGATGAAAATGCTAAATGTAGACATCAATGGTTAATAGAATTTGAAAAAATGCCAGACTCTGTGGATAAGTTTGCTATGATATTAGATCAAGCTTTGAAAGAGTTGAACTCAGATTATGAGGCCAAGCGATCTAAAGATATAGCGTTACAACCTTTAGAGCTTATAGTTGCTAGAAAAGGCTTGTTTTATGATTGGTTGGCTAAGAAGGGAAAATTGGGAGGTCAACATAAGGTACCCCGCTTGAGTAACTCAAGAAAATATATTGAGGAAATGTTGAAATTAAATAGTAAGCAATAAGATTTATTAAGATATAGATAAAAGATAGTAGAATGGAACATCAATTGACAATTTATAATACACTTACTCGTAAAAAAGAGAAGTTTGTCCCCTTACATGCACCCCATGTAGGCATGTATGTTTGTGGTCCCACAGTCTATGGTGATGCCCATTTAGGACATGCTCGACCTGCAATAACATTTGATATTTTATTTCGTTACTTAACGCACTTGGGATATAAAGTTCGTTATGTAAGAAATATTACTGATGTAGGACACTTAGAGGATGATGCTGATGAAGGTGAGGATAAAATAGCAAAGAAAGCAAGGCTAGAAAAACTAGAACCTATGGAGGTTGTTCAATTTTATATGACTCGTTATAGAAGAACGATGGATGAATTAAATGTTCTACCTCCAAGTATTGAACCTTTAGCATCAGGACATATAATTGAGCAAATTCAGTTAGTTCAAGAGATTTTAGATAAGGGTTATGCTTATGAGAGTAATGGTTCTGTTTATTTTGATGTGACAAAGTATAATAAGGATTACCATTATGGAAAACTTTCAGGAAGAAATCTAGAAGATGTATTGAATACTTCAAGAGAGTTAGATGGTCAAGATGAAAAAAGAAACCCTGTTGACTTTGCTTTATGGAAACGTGCAGAACCTGAGCATATTATGCGATGGCCTTCTCCTTGGAGTGATGGTTTTCCTGGTTGGCATTGTGAATGTACTGCTATGGGACGAAAATATTTAGGTGAGTACTTTGATATTCATGGTGGGGGTATGGATTTAATTTTCCCACACCATGAGTGTGAAATTGCACAAGCTGTAGCTTCACAAGGTGATGATATGGTACGTTATTGGATGCATAATAATATGATCACTGTGAATGGAACAAAGATGGGCAAATCATTAGGTAACTTTATTATGCTTGATGAGTTTTTTGAAGGGTCTCATGAATTATTAGCTAAAGCGTATAGTCCAATGACTATTCGATTCTTTATTTTACAAGCTCATTATAGGAGTCCTGTGGATTTTAGCAATGAGGCTTTAATGGCTTCCGAGAAAGGACTCGATAGATTATTAGAGGCTATTAATAGTATGGATAAAATAATACCTTCCGAAGTCTCTGATGTAGATATTAAGGGACTAAAAGAGAAGTGTTATGAGGCTATGAATGACGACTTAAATACTCCTATTCTTATTTCGCATCTTTTTGAAGGAGCTAAAATTATTAACCAAATTATAAGTGGAAAACAAAAAATTGATCCTACTGATTTGGAATTATTACAAGAGATATTTCAAGTGTTTTTCTTTGAAATCATGGGTATGAAACAGGAGGTTGCACAAGATGAATCTCGCGAAGAAGCTTTTTCAAAGGCGGTGGATATGCTTTTAGATCAACGAATGAAGGCTAAAGCCAATAAAGATTGGGATACATCGGATTATATAAGAGATCAGTTAACTGCATTAGGATTTGAGATCAATGACACCAAAGATGGTTATGATTGGCGATTAAAATAGAGTTTCTCTTTTTTGATTCGTTACAGAGTTATAAATTTTGAAAGGCTAATTCTTAATTGAATTAGCCTTTTCCTTTTATTTGTTATACCTATTCTTGAATGGAATAATGAGATTATTTTTTACTGTTGGGTT